>NZ_WIWH01000049.1:0-26702 GCF_009600035.1 Pseudomonas sp. FSL R10-2964
CCGAGGGAGTTCAGGCGCTTAGCGGCAGCATCAATTTAACGGGGACTTGGTGTCCGGTTTGGTAGGGGCAAGTCCAGTTCCACATCTCGGTCTATCGTTTGCCGATAGGCTTGCTCTACGCCACTGGTGCAGGCTAAACGAATGGAAGCTATGCAAAATTTGCACAGCTCCAATGGTGCAGGCTCATGGGCGACCTTTGAGGAGCATGTCGTATACCGTGCTTTCAGGCATGAGCACCGTTGTGACTCGCAATGAGTAGCCATTGGGCTCTTTAGGAAGGCTTACAGCACTTAATGCCGTAAGGCTCGACAGTGCGACAGTCCCTTGGGTCTACCGTTTGCCGGTAGGCTTGTTCTACACCACGCCACTGGAGCAGGCCCTTAGGAGCATAAGTACAAGAATCCTGTACCTTAAGTCCTACCAGCTCCAGAGCCCGTATGTAGTGGTCTAATGAAACCGGACACTCATTTAGGCGAGAATGCTCGCCATATCGAGGTGTCAGATGACCAAGCAACGTCGTGTCTTTTCCGCTGAATTCAAACGCGAGGCTGCTGACCTCGTACTCAAACAAAATTACAGCTGCATCGAAGCCAGTCGTTCACTCGGCATTGGCGAGTCGGCCCTGCGCCGTTGGGTCAGTCAGCTTCTGCAGGAACGCACAGGCGTCACCCCGCAGAGCAAGGCGCTCACCCCAGAGCAGCAAAAGATCCAGGAACTGGAAGCCCGAATCGCCCGTCTTGAACGAGAGAAATCGATATTAAAAAAGGCTACCGCGCTCTTGATGTCGGAAGATCTCGAGCGTTCGCACTGATCCATCAGCTAAGCGCCCATGAACCTGTTGACTGCTTGTGCGAGGTGTTCGAAATCACCCGTTCGACTTACTACGCCCATCACCTCAGGCGGCGTTCTCCGGGCGTTGAGAGAATTCGATTACGCAGTCGAGTCAACGAACTGTTCACCCAGAGCCGAAACGCTGCTGGCAGCCGAAGTATCGTGTCGATGATGCAGGATGATGGCGAGCAGATCGGGCGTTTCAAGGTGCGAGGCTTGATGCGGGAACTGGGGTTGATCAGCAAGCAGCCTGGCTCGCATGCCTACAAAAAAGCAACGGTCGAGCGGCCTGACATTCCAAATACACTGAATCGTAAATTCGATGTTCCCGAGCCAAACAAGGTTTGGTGCGGTGACATCACCTACATCTGGGCGCAAGGGAAATGGCACTACCTGGCCGTGGTTATGGATCTCTATGCTCGCCGGATAGTGGGCTGGGCGTTATCAGGAAACCCGGATGCTGACTTGGTCACCAAAGCACTGGATATGGCCTATGAGCAACGCGGGAAGCCTCAAGGGCTGCTGTTTCATTCGGATCAGGGATCGCAATATGGAAGTCGCCACTTCCGTCAGCGTCTGTGGCGGTACCGCATCAGCCAGAGCATGAGTCGCCGGGGCAATTGCTACGACAACTCGCCGATGGAGCGAGTATTTCGCAGCTTGAAAACCGAGTGGATACCTTCAGTGGGTTATATGTCGGTTCAGCAGGCACAACGAGACATCAGTCATTATTTGATGCATCGCTACAACTGGATACGGCCTCATCAATTTAATGGCGGGCTAACGCCGGCTCAGGCCGAGAAAAAACTTAACGTCGTGTCCGGGATTAGTTGACCACTACAGTATTCCCGTATCAAGGAACCAAGAGCGACCTTTTTGTCCTCCCCTAACGAATATCGTTAGGTCTCTATATTTGGTATAGACCCCAACGTCCAGCTCGATACCCGCAAGGCGTCCTTGTGAACCTTTAAGCACTGATACAGAAATCCCCTACCAGACTCACCTCAAGTCCATCATTTGGTGATAGACCGGTTCAGATTTGAGCTCGTTAAAGTGGGTAGATTTCCCACCTTCACCGGACTCACTTCAAGGCCACCTTTAAGGCATCAGCCATACGCCCCACTTCCACAGCACTCCCCGCACCATAGAGGTCATAACTAATCGACCCCGATGAGTGCCCCAAGATCGACTCAGCGGTCCCCACAGGCACCTCAGCGGCCTTCAAGGCTCCAGCCAATGAGTGTCGCAAGGAATGAAACGATAGGCTCGCCTTGCCTTTGTCTAACCCAAGGGTCTTCTTGATGAACCTGTTGAGCCTCTCTTGGGTCGCTGAGCGTGAGCCGCTACAGAACAGAGCGTTGCCTTCAGGTGACCCAGCAACAAACCCAAGGAGGTCTTTGAGGTCAAACCCATAGGCCTCATCGGTCAACGGCACAACCCTAAGGGAACTCTTTGTCTTCACTGACTTACCATCATCAGCATTGATGCTCACGACCCACTGACCATTGACCTCAACGATGTCCTTACGGGTCAACTGAAGGACCTCAGCGATACGGGCACCTGTGAGAACCCCTACAGACACTGCCCAGCGGGTCTCATCGGTCACAGGCAATGAGTTGGCAGCAACCATGAGCCGAGCCACTTGGTCCTTAGAGAACGCTCTACGGGAGCTGTCAGCATCCTTGGTCAACTTAAGTCCTTTGTCGAAGCTCTTATCAAGGTAGCCATTGTTCACAGCCCACGACATGACAGTTGATAGGCGAGTCAATAGCTTGTTCACAGTGGAGCCTTGACGATCAACCATGAGGGCACCTTTGAGAGCAACCATATCCGCCCGAGTGTGCCCCTTAAGATCCAACCCAGCGAAGGCCCCCGAGAGCGTCTTACAGACAGAATGGATATCCCGCAAGGTGGCAGGCTCAACGTTGGCCTTATGTTCCTCTATGTAGAGTGTGGAGAGCTCATTGAAGGTGATACCCGAAGAGGTTCCTTGAGAGGTTCCTTGAGATGCGCTTACAGATAGGGACACACAAGGAGAAGCATGTGAGTGGGGTGCCCCAAGCTCAGTGACCAGATCAGACAGAGCCCCAGAGTCACCATGAAGACGACCATGAGCAGCCTTGAGTACCTCTTGGGCCTTAGAGAGCCCTTGTTGCTGAGTACTGGTCATTGCCATTTGGCTTGATGCTTTCCTAAGGTTATCGCTTAGATCCCCGTAGATCGACTCATAGGCGACCAGAGAGCTATCACCATGTGCCATGGTCAGGGCTTCCTCTGCGATAACGTAGAGGTGATCGCGTAGCTCATCCCAAGTTGCCCCGGTGTTGTCCAGATGGAATACAGCGAGAGCCGAAAGGATGTCCTGAGAGATGGTCATGGCTGTGGCCTTATCGTTGGTCAGCAAGGAGACCGAATGGTAACCCGTAGAGGACCCTTGGGGACGCAGCCTGAGGTAGTAACGACCAGACCTACGATAGTGGTAGGGCTTAGCTAAGGCAGTCTGTAACAGCTTTGGTGCAGTTTGAGGGATCATCGAGGTTGTCATATGGATCAGGCCCTTTGTCTACTGGGTGATCTCTTCGGTCCTCAGAGTTGTCAGTGAACATCATGCCTTCTTTGGCAATCCGGTCGATGTTGGGGGTTTTGTAGCCCACCACACCCATGGAGTAGGCGCTGATATTGGACTGGCCAATGTCATCACCAAAGATCACCAGGATATTGGGTTTTTCGGCGGCCACGGCGGTGGCGGACAACGCCATCACCGAAGCCGCCACGAGGGCTAGCCGGGGGAACCACTTGGCTGTTCGAGTCATGCAACTTGCTCCTTGTTGACCTGGTTGGTGCACTGCTGACGGCTGTTTTTCTTATTGCTGTTGCTCGTTGGCACTGGTCTCGAACGGGTAGATCCGTCGCCATTGCGACGCCATATCGACGATAGTCCAGTCCTGCTGTTTTGCCTGATCGAGCGCCTTGTCCAGGCGGCCGATTTTCGAGTCCTTGTCATAGGCCCATTCGCGTTTGGCGTCGGTGTGATGCACCAGCCCCATCAGGCGCGGGCCGTCGCCGGCGGCGGTCCACTGGAGCATCTGCAGGTCGCCGTCGGAGTTGCCGAAGGCGAGGATCGGTCGGCGGCCAATCACGCTGTCGATACTTACCGGCTTGCCGGGGCCGTCATCGTTGTGGGCAATTTTGGCGGTGCGCAGGATTGACGGTTTGCCGTCCTTGACCTGGTATTCGGTGACAAACGTGGAGCCGATCACGTGCTCTGGCGGTATGCCATAGACCTCTTCGGCAAATACGCGCATAAAGCCGGTATCGCCGCCGGACACGATGTAGGGCTTGAATCCCTGGCTGCGCAGGTAGGCCAGCACTTCCAGCATCGGCTGGTAGACCATCTCGGTGTAGGGCTTGCCGCTGGTGGGGTGGCGTGCGCTGCTTAGCCAGCGCTGGACGTTGTCGCGGAACTCATCGGTGGTGAGCCCTGCGTGGGTCTTCATGAAAATTTTCAGCAGGCCCTCCATGCCGCTTTCGGCCAGGGCTTTGTGGTCGTTTTCCAGCACCGCCTTGAACGGTTGCTGGTCTTTCCATTCCGGGTGTTGGGGGGCCATGCGTTTGATTTCGTCGAAGGCAAACAGCTCCTCGAAATAACCAGGTTGCTCGCTCCACAGGGTGCCATCGTTGTCGAACACGGCGATACGCGCTTCGGGTTGTACAAAGCCCTTACTGTCTGGCGTGGTAACCGTCTCGACAAATTCGATGATGCTTTTTTTCGCCGGCCCTTGGTTCCAGGAGGGCAACGGGTCGGCAGCCAGGGCGAACAGGGGCAGGGCGAATAGCAGAGTCGCTGCCGTTCTTGCCGAGATCCTTTTGCTCCAGTGGGAGCGAGTCTGCTCGCGAAGGCCATTCGCGAGCAGGCTCGCTGCCACGGCTACAGTTTTTTGTTTATTCATTTTTGGAAGTCCTTTTCATGTCTTGGGTTGAGCGGGCGCAAACCATAGTTTTTGCGCGGCGGGCGGTTGTGTTTCCACTGACGCATGGCATTGAAAGCGTGGAGCAAGCGCCGCCGGTTCACAGCCAGGGCAACGGCCAGCAGCAATAACCCGATGCCAACCAGCAACGTGGCGGGCAGCCGCAGCCGGCTGGGTTGGCCCATTTGCCTGAGGTCGTCAACGATCGAGAACACCGGGGTGTAGCTGCTGCTGGCTGTGGCCTTGAAGGTGACGGCCGGGAGTTCGCCGAAACGGATTTGGCGGTTCACGCTGTCCCACCATTTGACGCGGATTGCCGGCAGCTCGAAATCGCCTTCGCGCTCGATGCGATAACTGACCCGGTCAATGCGCTGACCGCCATTGAAACCGCCCCGGCCGTCGTCCAGATTGCTCACCTGCGGGGTCTGCGGGTAGGCACCGAGTCCGGCCACCGAGCCCCGGGGCGGAGCGGGCAGGGCCAGCCCCGGGGTACCGTCGGCCTGTAACGTCACGCTGCGGGTCAGGCTGTCACCCACCTTGAACGGGCCGCCTGGCGGGGTCAGGGTCTGGCTCAGGCGCAACGCGCTGGCCACCAGTATCGGTTCGCCGGGGCTGAACCCTTCGGGCAGACTGGCACGAAAGGTCAGCACCGGGGTTTGCCCCGACAGCTCATGGCTGGCCTGCGCCGGGGTCGCGCGCACTGTCAGTGGCGCGATCGAGAACGCTTGCGCCTGCGTCGGGGTGATTCGATAGGTGTAGCGCAGGCCGCTGAAGGTCTGGCCCTGAATCGTCTGCGACAGGTGCCCGGCCTCACCATTGGGCGGTGTCACATCGGTACCGTCCAGGTTCAGTTCGGGTAATGACGCACCACGGGTGAACCAGCTGTCGGTGAGCACATCGACCTGCAACTGCAAGGTCTCGCCCACCACCACGGCATCACCCGGTACCAGCCGGGCCTGCACCAACAGTTGCGGTTCGTTGGCCTGTGCCAGGCCGACGAACATCAGCAGTACCAGGGCGCAGGGCTTCATGGCGCCACCTTTTGGTCTTGCAGGCTGAATTTTTGCCGCAGGAAATTGGCCGGAGAGGTGGTCAGGTTTTGCAGCCATTGTTCGTCGCTGGCCGCCTGCGGGGTTTGCAGCGGTTTGCTCTGGCCTTTGCCTGGGGGCTTGTCGAATTTGACTGCGTCGGGTTTGACCTCGGGGGTGTTCTGCTCGGCGCTGTCGGTATCTTTTTCCATGGCAATGGCCAATGCCAGGTTGGCACTGGCTTCGGGGAACTGCGGTTGCAGGGCCAAGGCCTGGCGATAGGCGGCAATCGCCTGATCGAACTTGTAGCGGCGTACGTAAATATTGCCCAGGTAAAAGTACGCCGGGGCGGTGTTCAACCGGGCAAAGCTGGCCAGTGCCAGATCGAAATCGGCGGCGTTATAAGCTGCGATGCCTTTCCAGTAAGGATCGACAAATAACTCGGCTGCTGCGGGGTAGTGCTGGTGCTCAAAGGCCCAGCGCCCTTGCTGATCCCGGGTGAAGAAGGCATCGGTCAGTGCGTTGGCCTGCGCCGGTGACGGTTGCAGGGCCAGCCCTGCGCCCAGCAGCAGGACGGCGTTCCAGTTGAGGCTCCAGCCACGGCGCACCGAGAACCAGGCAAGCAATAGCAGGGGCCCGCATAACCAGTAACCGGCGTCTTTCCATTGCAGCTCGCGCTGCTCGTCGCTGGCGGCCTGGAAGTGCTGTTGGGCGTGGCCTTCGACCCAGTCCAGATCATCGTTGTTTATGGTCAGGCTGCCCAGCGGTGCATCGGTGGCCGCGGCCAGTTGCTTGAGCGCGGCGCTGTCGAAGCTGCCCAGTTGCGGGCGACCGGAACTGTCGGTGCGCGGTTGGCCGCGGGCATCACGAATGATCCCGCCATTGCTGCTGCCCACTGCCAGTACCAGTACTTGCAGGGCATTGTCTTGCAACAGGGCTTTGAGGCTGTCCAGTTGGGTGGTGTCGGCACCGTCGGTGATCAGCAACAGGGTGCCCGGAGCTTTCTCGGCCTGCAGCAGGCGCCTGGCCTGCTCGATCACTGCCGCTACGTTTTTGCCGGGCCGGGCGATCAGATCGGTGCCCAGGGCCTGGATAAAACTGTCGAGCAGCGCCGGGTCGTCGGTGGCGGGCAACACCAGATGGGCGCTGCCCGCGTAGGCGATCAGGGCCGTGCGGGCACCGCTGCGCCGGGCAGTCAGGTCATGCAATTTGTGCTTGGCGGCTTCCAGCCGGGTGGGCTGCACATCGCTGGCATCCATTGACGGGGACAGGTCGAGGGCAATGATCAACGGCGCGCGGTTTTGCAGGAACGCCGGGCGGTCCTGTTCCCAGGTGGGGCCTGCGGCCGCAATGGCGCCGATGATCAGCAGGGCAGCGGTCAAATGTACCGGGCGCAGGCGGTGGCTGTCGGGCGGGGTGACCAGCAAGTGTGGCAGCAGGTGGGGAGCGATGATCGCCCGCAAACGCCGTTGCTGGTCATGGCTGCGGCGCCACATTAGCGGCAGCAGGGCACCCACAATCGCCAACAGCAGCCAGGCCGGGCGCAGAAAGTGGAAGTCACTCAGGTTGATCTCCATTTCAGGCCTCCCGCGGTGGTGAGCGCGGGTGGCGCCGTGAGGCCAGCAGTGCGAGCAGATGATACAGCGCTATCAGGCTGATGGCGGCCGCTACGGGCAACCAGAACAGGTCCCGTTTGGGCTGGTGGCTGAAGGTTTGCACCCTGTGCGGGGTGAGCTGGTCGAGGGTGGCGTAGACCTGGTTCAGGCTGTCACGGTCTTCTGCGCGAAAGTACTGGCCGCCGGTGCTTTTGGCGATGCTCTGCAGGGCGGCCAGGTTGACCTTGGCTTCGCCGTCGGCATCCGGGTCGCCTATGCCGATGGTGTGGATCACTACCCCTTTGGCCGCCGCCATGGCCGCGGCACGGGGCACGGGGATGGCGCTGCTGGTGTCGTTGCCGTCGGTGAGCAGGATCAGTACTTTCTCCTGCTCGTGGGCCTGGTCGAGCAGTTTCAGGCTCAGGCCGATGGCGTCGCCGATAGCGGTGTCGGGCCCGGCCATGCCGATGCCGGTGTCGTCCAGCAGCAGCGACAGGCTGGCGTGGTCGAGGGTCAGGGGCGCTTGCGGGTAGGCAGCGCTACCAAACAGGATCAGGCCGATGCGGTCGTCCTTGCGCCGGGCAATAAAGTCCTGCACCACGTGTTTGACCGCGCTCAGGCGGTCGATCCTCTGCCCGCTGGCGTCGGTGAAATCCGTGGTTTGCATCGATTGAGAGATATCGATGGCAAGCATCAGGTCGCGCACCGGTTGCTGGCGCTCGATGGGTTTTTCGACCCATACCGGTCTGGCCACGGCCACCACCAGCAATGTCCACACCAGCAGGTTGAGCAGCAATTGCCAGATGTTGTGCTGCGCGCCTGCGATCTGTGGTGCTTGATCGACAGCGCGGCTCATGGCGTTGAAAAACGGTACGCGTACTGCACTGCGGGCTTCGCGGTAAGCGGGCAGCCAGCGGTAGCCGAACCACGGCAAGGGCAGCAACAGCAGCAACCAGGGATAATCAAACTGCCACATGGTGCAGCTCCACCCAGCGTGTACAGGTGTCGACCAACTGCTGGCGTTGTGCGGCGGGCAGGGCGAGCAATTGCTCATCCTGGGCGTAGGCCAGAAACGCCAGTTGCTGGCTGAAATCCTCGGGCACAGGCGGCGGGCCGTGGCGTTGTAAAAAGTCCTGCCAGGCCTCGCCCTGCAGAGGCGCCGCTGCCTGCGGGACGGGCATGGACAGTGCCACCCGTTTAAGCAGCGTGGGCAGTTCGCGCAAGGTGCCCAGCGGGTCGTTGGCCGCGCGCAGTTGTGCCAGCCGTTGCAAGGCCTCGCGCCGGTAGCGCTCACGCCGCCACTGCCAGCAGGCGCGTGCCGCCCAGACCGCCAGGCCGGTCAGCACAACCCCAAGCAAGGCCCACCAGCCCCAGGTCTGCGGCAGGTAGCTGACGGGTGCAGGCAGGGCCAGGGTTTGCAGTTGCTCAATGCTGGGGATAGGACTGCTCATGGCCGCGCCCCGCCCAGTTTGCCCAGTTCGATCCGCAGCTGGCTGTGAGTATCCTGCGCGGTGCTGAACATCATCAGCGGCACCTGGCTGCGGCGCAGCAGGCTGGCGATGTCCTTGAAGCGCCCGCTGAGGAAGTCGCCCAGTGGCTGGCGTACGTGTGCGTGCTCTACCGCCAGCTCCACTTGCAACTGGCCCTGGGTAACCAGCAAGCGCCCGGTATCGGGCAGGTCCAGCGCCAATGGGTCGTAAACCTGCATGGCGATGACATCGTTGTGCACTGCCAGTTGGCGCAGCAACTGCAGGGTGTGCGGCCCGGCCCCGGCGAAATCGCTGATCAGGCAAATCAGGTGGTCGTGACCGGCGATGGCCAGGCAATGTTGCAGGACCTTGTCCAGTTGGTCGGCGTCTTCGCAGTCCGGTTGAGTGGCATTGAGTTCCTGGTTTTGCCGGGCAATTTTGCTGCACAACGCCTCCACCCGTTTGCGGCTGCGCAGCGGGGCAATACTGTCGATGCGTTGATCGTTGAATACCAGGGCGCCCACCCGGTCACCGGCGTTGAACACCATCCATGCGGCCAGTGCACCCAGTTCGGCAGCGGTGGCGGATTTGAAGCTGCGGCTGGAGCCAAAAAACATCGACATGCGCTGGTCGACCACGATCAAGGCCGGGCGGTCGCGTTCTTCGGTAAAGGTACGCACCACTGGCTTGCCAGTGCGCAATGAGGCGCGCCAGTCGAGGTGGCGAAGGTCGTCACCGGGTTGATAGCGGCGTAGTTCGTCAAAATTCAGGCCGCGGCCACGCAAGCGCGAAGCATGATTGCCCGAGAGGATACTGCCGTGGGGTTGGCGGGCGACAAAACTCAACGCCCGCGCTTTGAACTCCAGCGCCATCAGTTGCGCAAGCGAGACGTATACCAGGCCGTCGGCCTCCTGCCGTTGGGCGTGCATCAGGCAGGTATCGCGACTTTGTCGAGTATGCGTTGCAGTACCTGATCAGCGCTGACGCCATCGGCCACGGCGTCGTAGCTCAGTTGCAGGCGGTGGCGCAGTACCGGATACGCCACGGCGCGCACGTTGTCCGGGGTGACAAAGGCCTGGCCGCGCAGCCAGGCGTCGGCACGGGCGCAGCGGTCAAGGCCGATACCGCCGCGGGGGCTGGCGCCGATACTGATCCAGCGGGCCAGATCGGCGTCATAGTCGGCAGGACGGCGGGTGGCGTTGATCAGGTCGATCAGGTAAGCATCGATGGCGGGGGACACGGCCACTGTGGCGACTTCGCGGCGAGCCGCGAAAATCACCTCCTGACCCAGGGTAAACGGCGGGGCTGTATCGGCCGTGGCGTGCTGCACCTGTTCCTCAGCGCGCAGCATGCGCAGCACCCGGGATTCATCTGCCGGGCTTGGGTAGTCGAGCAGCACTTTCATCACAAAGCGGTCCATCTGCGCCTCGGGCAGCGGGTAGGTACCTTCCTGTTCGATGGGGTTTTGCGTAGCCAGCACCATAAACAGTGCGGGCAGCGGGTGGCTGTTGCCGGCGACGGTGATCTGCCGTTCTTCCATGGCTTCAAGCAGGGCCGCCTGCACCTTGGCCGGGGCGCGGTTGATTTCGTCGGCCAGGATCAGGTTGCCGAACAACGGCCCGGGTTGAAAACGGATCAGGTTCTGGCCGTCCACCTGGTGCAGCACCTCGGCGCCGGTGATGTCCGATGGCAGCAGGTCAGGGGTGAACTGGATACGGCTCATCTGCGCCTCCAGGTGCCTGGCCAACGCCTTGACGGTGCGGGTCTTGGCCAAACCCGGCAGGCTTTCGAGGAGCAGATGACCGTTGGCCAGCAAGCCGACGATGATCTGGCGGATAACCTCGTCCTGGCCCAATACCGCTTCGGCGATGCTGGCTTGCAGGGCATTCAGATCGTTGAGCGCTGTCATAAAGCATTCCTTGCTTGAGCACGATTACCAGGGGGCGGGGACCATCACAAACTGCACGTTGCCACCCACATAGCGGGGCTGATACCAGGTTGGTCCGCAGTGTTGATACGCCACATTGTTGGCCACGACCGATACGCAGTCCGCAGGCACGCTGGTGACTTGCGAGCCGATGGCTATTGCCGTGGCCGTGGTTGCACCGACCACGGCGGCGGCTGCCCACGGGTGATACCAGTTGTCCGGTGGTGGTGGCGCAGGCAAGGGCCGTGGCGGAGGTGGCATGGGCCGTGGTGCCGGGTAGGGATGCGGTTGGGGGGCCGGCTGCGGGTAGGGGTGCGGCCCCGGCTGTGGATGCGGCTGTGGCTGTGGCATGGGGTGCGGCGCTGGGTGTCCGCCAGTGTGCGGCAGCACAAAAGTCCGTGCGCCGCCACCACCGCGCAGTTGCCAGGCCAGGGCGACAGAGGTGTGCAGCAGGCAGGCGCTGAGCACGCCACAGAACAGCCAGTGCAGACGCTTCATGGTTGCGCCTCCAGGCTGTATTTGCTCGGGGCCCACTGCAACGGCACTTCCTGGGCACCTGCGGGCGGATCAAAATCAAAGCTGTGGGCGCTGATTGCCGGTTTGAGCTGCCAGGTAAAGTCGACGCTGTGACGCGGCTGCTCGGGTATGTCGCGACGGGTGATGGTCAGGCGGCACGGCAGGCGCTGTTCGCCGTCACGCAGCCACAGCTGCCAGTCGATAGCATCCTGACGCAAGGCGTAATGAACACAGCGCTGGCCGTCCAGCGTCTCACTGCCAATCAGCACGGCCGAACGCAAACCGGCCTGTCTGACGGTGTTGGCGTTCCAGCGAAACAGGTCGGCCAGCGGCAACTCGATGCCATAGCGACTATTGAGCAGGTCGATCAGTGCGTTGATGTTCGCCGGGGCGGGGGCGCTTGCGTAGTAGGGGCTGGGGCTCTGGTAGAGGGTGAAGCGCTTGCCGTTGTAATAGAGGGTGCGGTGTATGCCCTGATTGTCCACTGAGACCAGCAGCTTGTCCGGCTGTTGGGCCAGCAGTCGGGTGGTGTGCCGAAATTCGACGGTCTGGCCGTTATCCAGTACCTGGTCTGTCTGGCTGCGGGCCTCGACGCCAAACTGCCTGAGGCTGCGCAGGTAACTGCCCATCTGCTCCAGGGCCTGCACAGCCGCAGGCTCGATGGCGGACGGGTCGCCGGCATGGGCGTGCAAGGCCAGGGCCAGTAACAGGCCTGGCACTACGCGACGTACCCGAGGCATGGTCACGACGCTTACCAGACGTACTGCATGCGCAGCGTCCAGGTGGCGATATCCGGTGAGCCTTTACGCTCGCTCACGGTGTCGGTATAGGCCAGCAGGCCGCCGAATTGGGGGGTGAGCATAAAGCCCATGCTGGCGCCTGCCAGGGTACTTTCCTGTTTGTTGTCCTGCCAGTCGCCGTCAATTTTTGTCTCGCCGCCCCGGCTATAGGTGGCGTCCAGCGAAGCCCAAAGGGCGCGGTTGAAGTCGTAGCTGTAATGGCCTTCGATGGCATACAGGGGTTTTTGTTCGAGCTTGCTGTTGCCCTGGTATTCATCGTTGGACCCGAACAACGACACCATGGTGTTGATCTCCAGCCAGGTGGGGCCTATGGGGGTGCCGAAACCCAGCTCGGGTTTGTACACCCAGCGATTGGCACCGATATTGATCACCCGGTTCTTGTCATAGTCGCCGGTGGGGGTGGTGACTGTCAGGGCTGCCGTGAGAAAGGTCTCGGGAGTCCATTTGGCGAACTCCTCCTTGCTCAGGGCGGGGCCGCCAAAGATGTTGTGTGCGAACACCAATTGGGTGTCACCCATGCCACCGTTGTGTTTGGTACCGGTGAAATAGCGGGCGTTGTCGAATGATGCGGATAGATCGGCGTAAGGCTGCAGGATCTCGAAGGCACTGTTGCGCCCGTCGATACCGAAGCTACGGGCATAACGCAGGATATACAGGTCGGCATTGAGGGACAGACCGTCGATGGGTAGCGAGGTGTCGATGGGGGTATTGGAGTCGACGCGGTTGTAATAGCCGAACAGCATGTTCAGGTCGGTGGGGGTGTTTTGCCAGTCACGGGCGTTGTCGGCCCAGCCTGCCAGCGGCGTCAGGATCAGGGTGAGGGCGGTAAAGCTGGCCTTGCGAGCGGTACTTGCTCCCATCGTAGTGCTCCTTCAATCGCTCTTTGGCGGTTTATCGTCCGATGCCCGGCGTGTTTATTTGTTTACTGAAGCTAGCAGCAACCGCGAAATTCGCTGGCTGGAGACGCAAATGCTGCTGATTCTGTGGGCTGGGTCTCTTTTAAATGACGAGCGGTTATAGGTGTTGCGCTCGGGGAGCAGGGTTGGTGTTGTTCAAATTTTTGCTTTTGCTGTAGCCACCCCCAGGAATGGATTTGTCCCCGGTGGTTTTAACTGCAATACCGGCGACATATTTTCTCTGTGGGACCAAGCCCATTCAGCGGACTACTGGTTATTTAGCCACCTATGGGCACTGGCTGCGTGATATCGTATTGACCTTTATCCAGAGGTTATCCAATGCGAATGCTGATTAGCGTCATGAGTCTGGCCATGCTGGCCGGTTGTGTGTCTCCTGCGATGGACACTGCCCGTAACCAAGCCCCGACCCGGGTGCTGGCTTCGGAAAAAGCCACGGCGCTGGTCGCCGAATGCATCAAGTTTTCCTGGCAGGATGAAAGCGTGTTCGGGGTCGATGCCAGTGCCTATATCAATAACGACAAGGCTGGCAAACAGACCGTCTACACCCGTGGCGCCGAGTCCTTTGCCGATCTGACGCCCCAGGGCACCGGCACGGCAGTGAGCTACTACGCCCAACAGCCGGGTGATGCTGCTGCCATGCGCCGCCTGGCGATGCTGGCGACATGCCTGTAACCGCGTAATGGACTTGAGGCAGGGCTTTGTCCTGACCCGGCACTGGCGTGATACGCCGTCGGGTATCGAGGTCGACTTCTGGTTGGCCACCGATGACGGGCCGCAGCAGGTGCGCCTGCCTTACCAAACCTGCACCGCGTTTATCCCCAAGATTCAGCTTGGCCAGGCCCAGGCTCTGCTGCAGAACGAGCGCGATATCGAATGGCGTGAGCTGGCGCTGTGTGATTTCCAGTCGCGCCCGGTGATCGGCCTCTACTGCCGCCAGCATGCCCAGTTGATGGACATCGCCCAGCGCCTGCGCCGCGCCGGGGTCGATGTGTACGAGGCCGATATACGCCCGCCGGAGCGGTTCCTGATGGAGCGTTTTATCACTGCGCCGGTGAGCTTTGGCGGCCGTGTACAGGGCGATGGCCCGCTGCTGGACGCCCGGATCAAGCCGCATCCCGACTATCGACCCCGTTTGAAACTGGTGTCCCTGGATATTGAAACCAGCGAGCAGGGCGATCTGTATTCCATTGCCCTCGAGGGCTGCGGTCAGCGTCAGGTGTATATGCTGGGCAAGGCCACCGCGGCCGATACCCCGGTGGATTTCGACCTGGAGTTCTGCTCCAGCCGCGGCGACCTGTTACTGCGTCTTAACCAGTGGATGGCCCGGCATGACCCCGACGCGATCATCGGCTGGAATGTGGTGCAGTTCGACATGCGGGTGTTGCACGAGCATGCCCGGCGCCTTGGTATCCCGTTGCTGCTGGGGCGTGGCAGCAGTGAAATGCAGTGGCGCGAACACGGCACGCGCAAAAACCATTTTTTCGCCAGTGCTGCGGGCCGCTTGATCATTGACGGCATCGAGTCGTTGCGCTCAGCGACTTGGTCGTTCCCGTCTTTCAGCCTGGAAAACGTCGCCCAGACCCTGCTTGGCGAAGGCAAGGACATCAGCACGCCGTATCAGCGCATGGACGAAATCAACCGCATGTTCGCCCACGACAAACCTGCGTTGGCGCGCTACAACCTCAAAGACTGCGAACTGGTCACGCGGATTTTCGCGAAAACCGAGCTGCTGACCTTTTTGCTGGAGCGCGCCTCGGTCACGGGGCTGGAGGCCGATCGCAGCGGTGGCTCGGTGGCGGCCTTTTATCACCTGTATATGCCGTTGATGCACCGTCAGGGCTTTGTCGCCCCCAATCTGGGGGACAAACCGCCCCAGGCCAGCCCCGGCGGCTTTGTCATGGAGTCCGAGCCGGGGTTGTATGAGTCGGTGCTGGTGCTCGATTACAAAAGCCTGTACCCGTCGATTATCCGCACTTTTTTGATTGACCCGCTGGGGCTGGTTGAAGGCTTGCGCGAGCCTGGCGATGAAACCTCGGTACCGGGCTTTCGCGGTGCGCGTTTCTCTCGCACCCGGCACTGCTTGCCGGCCATTATCGAGCGCGTGGCCAAGGGGCGCGAAGTGGCCAAGCGGGACAAAAACGCGCCCCTGTCACAGGCCCTGAAAATCATCATGAATGCGTTTTACGGGGTGCTGGGCTCCAGCGGTTGCCGGTTTTTTGATACGCGGCTGGCATCCTCGATCACCCTGCGCGGGCATGAAATCATGCTCAAGACCCGCGCACTGATCGAGGCCCGGGGCTATAGCGTGATCTATGGCGACACGGACTCCACCTTTGTCTGGCTGCGCAGTCAGCACAGTGAGGAGGACGCGGCGAGTATCGGCCGTGAGCTGGTGCAGTACGTCAACGACTGGTGGCAGGCCCATGTGCGTGACGAGTATGGGCTGACCAGCGCACTGGAGCTGCAATTCGAGACCCACTACAGCCGCTTTTTCATGCCCACCATTCGTGGCGCCGAAGAGGGCAGCAAAAAGCGCTATGCGGGGTTGGTGGTGCACGCCGACGGCCGTCGGGAGATGGTCTACAAGGGGCTTGAGACCGTGCGCAGCGACTGGTCACCGCTGGCCCGGCAGTTCCAGCAGGCGTTGTACCTGCGCATCTTCAATCGTCAGCCCTGGCAGGCCTACGTGCGTGACTTTGTGCGTGCCACCCTGGCGGGTGAGCATGATGAACTGCTGATCTACCGCAAGCGCCTGCGCCGCCCGCTCAGTGATTACGAGCGCAATGTGCCGCCCCATGTGCGGGCGGCGCGGCTGGCCGATGAATTTAACGACCGGCAGGGGCGGCCCCGGCAGTACCAGAATGGCGGGACGATCAGCTACGTGATCACCGTGGCCGGCCCCCAGCCGTTGGAGAACCGTACCGCAGAAGTGGATTACGAGCACTATCTGTCGCGTCAGCTGCAACCGGTGGCCGACGCGATTCTGGTGTTTGTCGATGACAATTTCAGCGCCCTGGTGGGCGGGCAACTGGGGTTGTTCTAAGCGTCGCTGGCAGGGCTGGCGGCGGCCTTGGAGCGGGCACGATCCTTGGCGGCCTTGGCTTCGGCGGCCAGGCATTCCAGGCAGAACTGCTCGGCATAGCTCATCAGGATTTCGGTGGTGTCGCCCTTGATCGTGCGGGACCCAGCGAGGATATAGCGCATGCGCTTTTCCGTGACCCCGAGGCGCAGGGCAATCCAGGCCGGGGTCTGGCCGATGCGGTCGACCAGTTTGTTGGCGTATTCGGTGGAGTGGTTGTAGCGTTCAGCGTTGGGAAACATAGGGGTTCCATGGGGCGGTAGGATGAAGCCGGAGGGCATGGTACTCCTTTTCACCCGCGCCTATGATTTTGCCTGCCCCGACGGTCACGACTTGACCGGCTTGATCAGACTCTCTGTCGGGATGCCAAACATCTCATGCAGCTTCCAGATCATGGGCAGGGTCAGGGAGCGCTTGCCGTTGAGCACTTCATACACCCGGTTCTGCCGGCCGATCGCAGGCACCAGGTCAGCCGCTGACAACCCGGACTGCTCCATCCTGAAGCGGATGGCATCCACCGGGTTGGGCAGGTCGACGGGAAAGTGCTTGGCTTCGTAGGCTTCGATCAGGGTGATCATGACCTCCAGGTAATCGCCCTCAGGTGTCCCGGGCTGCGGTTCATTGTCGAACAGCGGCGAAACCGACTTCAGTGCGTCTTTGTAGTCCTGCTCGGTGCGAATTGGACGAATATTCATGGCTTACTCCATTTCCACGGTGTTGGCATCGATGGCGTCGTACTGCTGGTGAGTGCCTGCGAATTTGATATAGATGGCGCTGAAGCGGCAGGCCACAGCTACCACGAGCCGATAGTCGTTACCTTTGATGTTGAACACGACCCGGTTGCTCTTGAGAATGCTGGCATGGCGAAACGGCGCCTTGATGTCGGCCGGCGTTTGCCAGTTTGCCTTTTTCGCTTCATCTATCCAGCAGAGGAAGGATTGCTCTGAGCCTGGGTGCTGTTGCCAAAAAATCTTGAGCTGACTGACTGCGATGATTCTCATAAAACGATCCTGGTCCCATGATGGGACTTTTGCAAGTTGGCTTTACGTCCTGTGCTGCTCAAATACCCTGCAACTCTCAGGAGCGCCAGTTTGAAAGCTTGAGCAAATATGAGCTGCGCCATTCAGGCCTCACTGCCCCCGGCATGGACTCTTCTGTAACAGCGAAAGACCCGGCCCAAGTCATGCCCGCCCGCTGTTTTATGAACTAGAGTTTCCCCCACTCACCAACAGACACGAGAGGGACTTTCATGACAGCGCTGGATGTTTTCTGGGTCGGGCTGGGGGGCGGGCTGGGCTCGCTGTTGCGCTGGTGGATCGGTTTGCGGGTAGGGCAGTTCTATAAGGGGCCGTTTCCGCTGGGTACATTTTTGATCAACGTCAGCGGCGCCTTTGTAATCGGTTACCTGAGCATCCTGTTTACCGTGGACTGGCGCGACCGCTACGGCGACTTCCTCAGCGCCGCGGTGCTCACCGGTATCCTGGGCGGTTACACCACATTCAGCAGCATGCAGCTGGATGCCTCGAAACTGGCCAAGGCCAGGGATCGTGCATGGGCCGCAGGTTATCTGATCATCTCGGTACTGGTCGGCCTGGCCGCCGCCGCTTTCGGCGCCTGGCTGGCGCGCTGACTCAGGAGTCACACCATGCTCAACATGATTATTCTGATTTTCGTCGGTGGTGCGTTCGGCGCCATGTGCCGCGAGTTCGTCATGCTCTCGGTGCCGCGCCTGGCCGATGGTTTTCCCATGGATATCTTTGTCGCCAATATCGTCGCCGCGTTCCTGCTGGGCGTGGCCACGTCGCTGTTCAAGAGCAACCGCATCAACCAGTACGTGCACGTGATGGTCGGCACCGGGATCATGGGCGGGTTATCCACGTTCTCCAGTTTCGTGTTTGGCGCAGTCGAGATGATGCAAGACCCGGGCAGTGTTTTTGTCTCCATCTGCTATCTGGTGATCAGCCTGGTAATCGGTTTTGCTGCCGTCGAACTGGGTCTGATTGCCGGGGCCAAGGTTACGCCGCTGCCTGCATCCGATACCCAGCAATAGGCCCTTGCAGCACCCATGAAAAAGCCCTCGTCAGAGGGCTTTTTTATCCTGCCAAGTCTCAGGCCAAAGACGTACGCTTGCCGAAGAACATCTCGGTGATCAGATCATTGTTGATTTGATCGCCCTGCAGGGTACGCACCAGCAACTCACTGCCCAGCAACGGCAACGACAGCACCATGGTCGGGTTGACGCGTTTGACCTTGGGCATGTTCCGCGTTTCGTTGACCAGTGCGATGATCTGGGTTTCGTCGCCTGCCACTTCCTTGGCCGCGAGAATGGTGAACACGTTTTCGGCGTCGCTGTCGCACAGGGTGACGATGTACTTGGCGTCCGCTGCACCGGCCAGTTTCAGGGTCGACGCGGCCGACGGGTCACCTTCAATGATATCGGCCTTTTCCGGCAGGTCATGCTGGCTGCCGGCCGCGCATACCACCGTGACGTGTTCGCCGCGATCGGTCAGACCTTTGTAGACGTTTTGTGCCAGGGAACCAACGCCAACGAGGATGTAGTGATTTTTACGCGCCATATGGGTAATCCTGCCTTTAACAATACGTTGGATGTTGTTGCTGATCAGCGGGCCGGCAATGGACGCCACCGAAATCGCGAAGATGGTGATGCCCAGGATGATCACTGTCAGGGTGAAAAAACGCGCATCGGTGGTATGCGGGACGATGTCACCAAAGCCTACGGTGGACATCACCACGATGGCGAAGTAGAACGCCGATGGCAGGTCCGTCACCGGCGGTGCAAAGCCATCACCGATGTAGAGCGTGCCCAGCGTGCTGTAGACGATCAGTGAGGCGATGCTGACCACCGCAAAGAAGCTGCCCGAGGCCAGGCTGTAGTGGTCAAAACGGCGCCAATAGAAGGCCAGCACGGCAATGGTGACCAGCGAGAAGAAGGTCACGCCGTCAGGTTTTTTCAGAATGAAAAAATCCACGCAGACCGTGGCCACCAGCAGCAGCAGGGAAAAAAACCAGCTGATGCGTGACTTGATCAACAGCCCCAGTGACATCAGCAGGAGTACAAGCCCCACCACAAACCCGGGGATTTCCAGCAAGGCTAAAAAGCTTAATGCCTCCTTCCAGGTATCAAAGGAGCCGGATTTGGCATTGGCATGGGCAACGCCACGTTCCAGCACCGGCAGAAACAAAAGAAAGCCGTTGATCGCAACCAGCAAGGCGACCCCATAGGCAAAGGAGATCCGATTTTTTACGTCCTGTAATAAAGTCATGGCACCTACGACGCGTCAGTTAAGGGGTGAGGGGAGTGTAGGTCAGGTTTATCGGGCTGCCACCAGCAGCCCGTGTGCTTGAGCCTCTGATCAGGCGTTGGCAGGCAGTTGGTCATAGCCGCGGATGTAGTAATTGAGGGCCGAAATCAGCCAGCACAGGACAAACATCCCGATGATCCAGTAGCCAATCTCGCCGAAGTTTTCACTGATGGCATTGATCGGCGTCCATATCCCGCCGGTGAGTTGCAGTTTTTCGGCAATCAACCCCAGCGCTTCGACACCACCAATAAACAGGGCCACCACCACCGAGGCGGCAGTGATGGTGATGTTGTAGTAGAGCTTGCGCACCGGTTTGGAAAACGCCCAGCCGTAGGCACCGATCATCACGAAGTTGTCCAGTGAATCGATCAGGGCCATGCCCACCGCAAACAGCACCGGGAACACCATGATTGACCACAGGCTGATGCCGTGGGAGGCGCTGGTGGCGCTGATGCCCAGCAAGCCGATTTCGGTGGCAGTGTCAAAGCCCAGGCCAAACAGAAAGCCCACCGGGTACATGTGCCAGCTTTTGTTAACCAGGTTGAACACCCGACCAAAAATTCGCGCCATCAGGCCACCCTGGTGGGTGGTGATCAGGTCCAGTTCTTCGGGGGGCAGGGTGTGGCCGGCCTTGACCTGTGTGAACTTCTTGTACACCGAGATCAGGATGACCAGGTTGAGCACGCCGAACAGCAGCAGGAATACCGAGGACACCAGGGTGCCGATCAGGCCGCCGGTTTCATGGAACCACTCCATATCGTCCTTGAACGCCATTGCCGTGGCCGCAATCGCGAAAGACGCCAGCACCACAATGGTCGAATGCCCCAGGGAGAACCAGGTGCCTACGGCTATCGGGCGTTTGCCCTGTTGCATCAGCTTGCGGGTGACATTGTCGATGGCGGCAATATGGTCGGCGTCCACGGCGTGGCGCAGGCCGAAGCCGTACGCGAGCAATGCGGTGCCCATCAAGACCGGGTTGTTGCCGAACTCGATAAAGGCCCAGGCCCAAGCCAGCAGGTTGGCCACGATCAGGCCGGTCAGCAGATAAATGGCGCGCCGTGTGGTGTTCGACGGCTCGGCATTTGTCAGGGGGTAGGCAATCGCGGTCATGGAAAGACTCCGGCAAAGGGATCGAAATTATTGGCGGTGGGCCGGCATGACGTCTTTGTTGGGCACCAGAAACAGCCAGGAAGCCAGTACAAAGGGCATGGTCAATGTCGGGATGCCAACCGGGGCCAGTACTGTATTCAAGGCGCCTTGCACAAATACAGTGAAAACCACGCCAATCAGGGTGTAGATCAACACGCGCCAGCTGGGCTTGTTGAAGGTCGAGCCCAGGGCGATGGCAGTCAGCACGGCGCTGAAGGCATACAGGCCGTTATTGATGCTGGCG
Organism: Pseudomonas sp. FSL R10-2964; assembly: GCF_009600035.1. Classification (NCBI taxonomy): domain Bacteria; kingdom Pseudomonadati; phylum Pseudomonadota; class Gammaproteobacteria; order Pseudomonadales; family Pseudomonadaceae; genus Pseudomonas; species Pseudomonas sp. FSL R10-2964. The sequence goes on from NZ_WIWH01000049.1 coordinate 20,847, forward strand.
TGTTCGGCTTGCAGCACCACGGCCACCAGCACCGCCAGCAGCGAGCCCAGCAGGCCGAACACCGCGGCCCACAACGATGACACCGCCAACCCGGCGAGAAACAGCACGCTGCCGATCACCGTGCTGATCAAGAACACTTCGGAGATCCCGTAGAACGTGCTCTTGAACAGGTCGATGCCATCGAACAGGCTGGTGTTGTACGCGACCAGATCATGGGGCAGGTTGGGCACGGGCAGGGCGCTGGTGTTCAGGCCGCCAAAGGCATAGCTGGCCAGCAGCATGGTCCAGGTCACCAGCACGAAGGGCGCCGTGAGGGCGGCGACTTTCCAGGTCTTCAGAATATCGGCGATGCAGATGGTGACGATTACCGAGACCACGCTGCCGAGGATAATACACAGCCACAGGATGGGTGTGACGGCGAGGAAGGTAGGCAGGGCAGCGCCGACCAGGCAGCCGTTATAGCCGTAGAGGCCGGCCTTCCAGGAAGTGCGGTCCTTGAGGTGCATACCGGTAAGGGTTGCCACGACCGTGCCCAGCACACTGCCGAAGGCCATGGCCGGGTTGCCTTCGCCAAACGCGCCGACAAAAATGGCGGCAAAAAACAGTAGCCCGGTCAGCGGGTTATTCTGGAACATGACCTGAGCACAACCACGCAGGGTGACGTCGATAAACTCAAGGACGACGTTGCCATCCACGATTTTCGACCACTTGGATGCAGCTTCCATATTGACTCTCCCAATTGAGCATTTGGCCAGGATCAGCTTGCGTAGCAGCTGCCATAGGAACGAGGCTGCGTTCGGCGGCGCAGCCGTCGCAAAATCAGGCACTGCGGTGTGCCAGTCAAACCCTGCCCTCAGGAATTACGACGGCTGCGCCGCCGGACGCAGCCTCGTTCCTTCGGCAGCTGCTACACAGCTACTTCCACAAAAACGCGGGTTGCAGGGTCACGCCCAGGATTTCTTCGCGGGCCACCTTCCAGAACTCGCGGATTTGCGCCTTGACCTCGCCACTGTCGTTGCCCAGCACCTTGAATATCAGCCCGCAGTCGTTGGGCAGGCGGGTCACCCCGCTGGCCAGCCCGGCCTGCATGTCAAACAGCGCCGGGATGCGCTCGACAATCCGGTCGTGATGCTCCCTGGGCGTGAGCAATACCACGTTGCCGAACACATCGAAGGTCTGCATCACGCCAATGGCGTCCAGGCTCTCTTTTTTTGGCTCAAGAATGTACTTCTCGACAAACAGCTCGCGACCCTCGAGGTTCTCGGCGCGCACCCGGGAGGAGTACACGTCAAAGCCGAAACGCTCATCCACATGATGATACTTGCGCCCCGACATCAGGATTTCGCAGTAGATGGCCGTCGCCGTGGGGTGGATCCTGATTTGCGTGTCGGTGATAAACCGTGCATTGCGATGGGGGATCAGCGGGTCGGGCATAAACTCCAGGTAGCCGCCTTCTTCGATCGTGAAGTGCTGGATTTGCGAGGCGTAGTTGGCATTCATCGAATGCACTTTGGTCGCCGACTGGGTGGTGACGTGCCCGCAGGCACCCACCCCCACGTTGACATCAGTGGCCAGGCGGTCGCCCTGCAGCACGCAGCCCGAAGTTGAAATCATGGTCACACAGGGCAGCTCGGGCATTTCCTCGTCCCAATACAAGGCCCGTTGCACCAGCGATGGTACGCGGCGCTCCATGTCCGCCAGCACGCTGCGGTTACCGCGCTTTTCAAAACCCAGGCGCAGGTAGCCGCTTTTACCCACGGCACCGCTGTGCATTTGCGCCGGTTCGTCCTGGTACTGCGACAGCTCCGGCGCATCAATGCCGAGTGAGTGAGCGCGTAGCCGTGACGGGTTGTTCACGATCTGGCTCTGCGCTGTCATGCACTGACCCCGCTTTTGACCGCCGGTTTTTGTGCGAACAGGAACATGTGCTCGATCATGTCCACCAGTTCTTCAATGCCCTGACCGGTCTTGCAGTTGGTGAGGATATACGGGCGGTTGCCGCGTACCACTTTGGTGTCGCTTTCCATCACATCAAGGCTGGCGCCAACGTAGGGGGCGAGGTCGATCTTGTTGATGATCAGGATATCGGCCTGCACCAGCCCCGGGCCATTTTTGCGCGGGATTTTCTCGCCTTCGGCGACGTCGATCACGTAGATATAAAAGTCGGCCAGGGCCGGACTGAAGGTCAGGGTCAGGTTGTCGCCGCCGCTCTCGATCATGATCAGGTCGCTGTCGGGGAACTTCTCTTCCATTTCCTCGACCGCGGCAATGTTCATGCTCGGGTCTTCACGCACTGCGGTGTGCGGGCAGGCACCCGTTTCCACACCGAGGATCTTGTCTTCATCGAGGATACCCTTGAGGGTACGTTTGACCTGTTTGGCATCTTCGGTAGTGACGATATCGTTGGTGATGATCAAGGGCTTGTAGCCACGGTTGATCAGGATCGGAGTGATCACTTCGATGATCGCGGTTTTACCTGAACCGACCGGGCCGCCAATACCAATACGAGTAATCTTTTTCACGGTTATTTCCTTACCAGATAGGGGAGCGGAAGCTGCGTCGACACATGCCGACGCAGCCCGGGGTGTCAGTTCATGAATAGCCGTACATGTGCCTTGACGTGCACGGCGGCGAGCACATCGACTATCGGGACATAGGAGGACATCTGCTCGATATCGCCGACTTCGGCGATATCGCAGAACGCTTCAATGTCGTGGTTGAGTTCGAACAGGATGTGCTGGGTGTCCAGGTGCGTGACCCGCATCAGGCGCATGGCCGCGCTGAGGATGGTCATGGCCACGCCGTACTGGTGCATCACCACGACCTCACGGGCACCGATGCCCTGGGTCGACATCACCACGGCCTGGGTGACGGGGTAGGTGCCTGCCGCGTTGCCGGCCTTGATCTGTTCAAGCCACCAGCGCACCAGCGGTTTTTCGACGACATGGATCGACATTTCCGCCAGTTTTTTGCCCATGCGCGTGGCCATCAACCGGCTTTCTTCATTGAGCTTGCGGTTATTCACCGCCCAGTCGGCGCGTAAAATGCCGTCGCGGTCTTCTGCCACGGCAGCCCGGTGCGCAGCGACCACGCCCATGCCGTCACAGCTGGCCGCCTGCTTGAGGGCGGTGAGCACAAAACCCTTCAGGGTCGGGACATCGTGCACGATGCCTTTTTGAATGGCCGATTCCACGCCGTTGGAGAACGAAAAGGCACCGACCGGCAATACGGAATCGCCAAACTGCATGATGCGAATTAGATCTGATGCGTTCATCTATGCGCCTTCTTGCCGGGTTCAGTGCTTATGGCTGTGAAACGTATGGCCGTTGTCGTGACTGTGACTGTGTGCGTCATGGCTGTGCACGCCCTGGATCTTCAGGGCGGCAGCGTCCAGCTTGTCTTGCGGGCTGGCCACGTGAACATGGGTGTCGGTTTCTTCGGCACCGCCAAACAGCAGGCGCGCCTCGGATGTGGTCAGAAGCGGCAGGATTTCGGCGCCGCCAACAAAAGCGTACGGCAGGTGTTGAAAGCCGTGGGTGCGCATCACCGAGTCCATCATTTTGGTTTCGACGGTGAGCGGGATATAGACCTCGTTGTTTTTGGTCACGGCTTTCCAGTGCTGGTTGCCGAGGGCATGGCCCAGCTCGAAGCTGGTTTTGATCAGCACGTCCAGGGGCTGTTTTTTCAGCTCCTTGAGATCGATGACCATCACGTCGCGCAGGTTCAGTTGCACCACCACGGCGGTGTTGGAGCCTTCATCCCAGAGCAGCACATCGCCGTCCGAGAGCACCACGTTACGTTCCAGCGAAATGCCCAGGTCAAGACCGCCGAGGCTGGTGCGTCGGCAGCGACTTTTTTGCGCTTCACGCTGGTCGAGCACCAGCAGGTCAACCTTGGCGCCTTCGAGTTTGTGTTGCCAGTGCGGGTCTTTCTTGGCGTTGCCGAGTATGTGTTCAATCAAAATCACGTCGCAAACTCCTTCCCTGAATCATGTGCCGGGCGTGTGCCACCGGGTGCAGGTGCCCCCGGTAGCGGCCCGTTCAGGCATTAGCCAAAGAAATAACGCTGGTTCATGGTGGCCACATCGATGGGCTTGCACGTGGCGTGTACGCCGTCGACTTTTACCGCGAAAGTTTCCGGATCAACATCGATATGCGGGGTCTGGTCATTGCGCACCAGGTCCTTTTTGGACACGGTGCGGCAACCGCGCACCGCCATGACCTGACGCTCCAGCCCGGCCTTTTCTTTCACCCCGTCTTCCAGCGCCGCTTGCGACACGAAGGTCACGCAGGTGTCTTGCAGGGACTTGCCGAAGGCACCGAACATCGGACGGTAGAACACCGGCTGCGGGGTTGGCAGAGAGGCGTTCGGGTCACCCATGGCGGCCCAGTTGATCATGCCGCCCTTGATCACCATTTTCGGTTTGGCCCCGAAGAAGCGCGGATCCCACAGCACCAGGTCGGCCATCTTGCCGACTTCCACCGAGCCCAGCACATGGCTGATACCCTGGGCCAGTGCCGGGTTGATGGTGATTTTGGCCACGTAACGCAGCACCCGGAAGTTGTCGTTATCGGCGCTGTCTTCCGGCAGTTTGCCACGCGACACTTTCATCGCATGGGCGGTTTGCATCACCCGCAGCCAGTTTTCACCGACCCGGCCCATGGCCTGGGAGTCACTGGAAAACATGGAGATCACGCCCATGTCCTGCAGCACGTTTTCGGCGGCAATGGTTTCCGGGCGTACGCGGCTTTCAGCAAACGACACGTCAGCCGGCACGTTCGGGTTGAGGTTGTGGCAGACCATGATCATGTCGAACAGCTCGGCCTGGCTGTTGACGCCGTAGGGCAGGGTCGGGTTGGTCGAGCTTGGCAGTACGTTGCTCTGGCTGGCCACCTTGATGATGTCGGGGGCGTGACCACCACCGGCGCCTTCCGTGTGGAAGGTGTGAATGGTGCGACCTTCGAAAGCATCGATGGTGTCTTCGACGTAGCCACATTCGTTCAAGCTGTCAGTGTGCACCGACACCTGCACGTCCATCTCGTCGGCGGTACGCAGCGCATGGCGCAGTGCGTTTGAGGTTGCGCCCCAGTCTTCGTGAACCTTGAGCCCGGCGACACCGGCGATGATCTGTTCGGCCAGCGGCTCGCGGCCAAAAGAGTTGCCCTTGCCCAGCATGCCGACGTTGATCGGCAGCCCTTCGAGCGAACGTAGCATCTGGCGGATGTTCCAGGGGCCGGCAGTCACGGTGGTGCCGTTGGTGCCATCGGTAGGGCCGATACCGCCGCCGAAGAAGGTGGTAATGCCGTTGGACAGCCCGTGATAAGCCTGCTGCGGCGAGATCAAGTGAATGTGGGTGTCGATCCCGGCTGCAGTCAGGATCAGGTGCTCGCCGGAGATGGCGTCGGTGCTCACACCCACGACCAGGCCGGGGGTCACGCCGCTCATGATGCCCGGGTTGCCGCTTTTGCCGATCCCGACGATCTTGCCGTCACGGATACCCACGTCGGCTTTGATTACGCCCTGGATCGCGTCGATGATGGTGACGTTGGTGATAACCAGGTCCAGTACGCCGTTGTCGCGGGTCAGGGTATTGTCGGCGCCCATGCCGTCGCGCAGGGATTTGCCGCCGCCGTAAACGGATTCTTCACCGTAACCGCGCAGGTCCTTTTCAATCTCGACAAACAGGTTGGTGTCACCCAGGCGGATTTTGTCGCCCGTGGTTGGGCCGAACAGGCCTGCGTATTCTTTGCGTGAAATGGTTGGCATCGGTGGCTCCTTTTCTAGGCTCTGTACGTAAACCCAAGAAATACGATTTTCTGTAAAATACACCGCCATTAAAGCCAGGAGGCCAAGATG
>NZ_WIWH01000004.1:0-157575 GCF_009600035.1 Pseudomonas sp. FSL R10-2964
TAACACTGCTGCCGAACAACCTGCCATTCACCGCTCTCACCCCAGACTTTATTCCTTTCTTTAGACACAAGCTGCCGAAGGCTGCGTTCGGCAGCTGCTACGGGTGAGGGGTTCTGCCTATTGTCAGGCGATAGGCAGACTCTGTGCATGGCGCATTTTCAGGCGCTGGCCCATGCCCCAGCATAGGCCCATGAAGACACTTGTCGAGTTTTACCAACACCTGGGATGGGCCTTGTCACTGCTGGTGATAGTGACCTTTTTGCTGGCCGGTACGGTCAAGGGCGTCATCGGCCTGGGCCTGCCGACTGTCGCCATGGGTATGCTCGGGCTGGCTATTGCTCCGGCGCAGGCTGCGGCTCTGCTGATTATCCCGTCCATCGTGACCAACGCCTGGCAACTGGCCGCCGGCGGCCAGCTGCGGGGGTTGCTCAAACGTCTGTGGCCCATGCAGCTGGGGATTTTTATCGGCACCGCGTCAGGCATGCTGTGGCTCAGTATCGATGGCGGTAGCTGGGTGGTACGAGCGCTGGGCGCGGCCCTGTTGCTTTATGCCCTCAGCGGGTTGTTCCTGCCCACCCTGCGCATCGCCCCGCAGCGCGAACCCTGGCTGGGCCCGGTGTGCGGGCTGATCACCGGGGTCATCACCTCGGCTACCGGGGTGTTTGTTATCCCTGCCGTGCCCTATCTGCAAGCCCTGGGCCTGAGCAAAAACCAGTTGGTGCAGGCCTTGGGTTTGTCCTTCAGCGTCTCCACATTGGCCCTTGCCGCCGGGCTGTACTGGCGTGGCAACCTGGCTGGCGCTGAGCTCAATGCCTCATTGCTGGCGCTTTTGCCCGCCATGCTCGGCATGTGGCTGGGGCAATGGTTGCGCCAGCGCATCAGCGCCTTGCTGTTTAAGCGGGTGTTTTTTATCGGCATGGCGCTGCTGGGTACTCACTTGCTAATCAATAATTAACAATGGATTCGTGCTGTAGCGGCAAAGGTGATTTGACCCATCACGGGTTTTTCTCATGCGAGGGCAACGATATTCTGCCGACATGTTTTTGAACCCCCCTGTCGCTCAACAGCGCTGAGGGTTTAACCCCCTGGAGGCTGATGATGAAAAAAATACTCTTGCTTAACGGTGCGAAAAAATTCGCCCACTCCGATGGTCGCTACAACCTGACCATGCACGACACTGCGCTGGCGTTTTTTGATCGTCAGGGCTTTGAAGTCAAAGTGACTCATATCGACGAAGGCTACGATATCGCCGAAGAGGTGGAAAAATTTCTTTGGGCTGACGTAATCATCTACCAAATGCCCGGCTGGTGGATGGGCGCGCCGTGGATCGTTAAAAAGTACATGGATGAAGTGTTCACCGAGGGGCACGGCAAACTTTACGCCAGTGACGGCCGCACCCGTTCCGACGCTTCGCAGCGCTACGGCAGCGGCGGCCTGATTCAGGGCAAGCAGTACATGCTGTCGCTGACCTGGAACGCACCGCAGCAGGCGTTCGATGACCCGGCCGACTTCTTTGAAGGCAAGGGCGTGGACGCGGTGTACTTCCCGTTCCACAAGGCTAATGAGTTTTTGGGCATGACCGGCCTGCCGACTTTCCTGTGTGTTGACGTGATGAAGCGTCCGCAGCCAGACGTTGATGCGGCCCGTTACGAGCAGCACCTGGCCGAGGTGTTTGGCCTGAAGGCGTAAGCGATGCCGGGGTGGGAGCGGGCTTGCTCGCGATGCAGGCAACTCGGTTGTTATGACGAACCGCGGTGATACCATCGCGAGCAAGCCCGCTCCCACACGTAGATAAGGTCGACCGCGTGAAAGCCAGATCCGATGAGCTGCAAATCTTTGTTTCGGTGATCGAGTGCGGCTCGATATCTGCCGCCGCCGAGCAGGCCGGGCAAACGCCTTCGGCCGTGAGCCGCACGCTGTCACGGCTGGAGGCCAAGCTTGAAACCACGCTGATCAACCGCACCACGCGGCGCATGGACCTGACCGAGGAGGGCAAGTTCTTTTTCGAACGGGCCAAGTTGATCCTTGAGCAAATGGACGAGCTGGAAGAGCGCCTGATCTCGCACCAGCGTACCCCCTCCGGGCGCTTGCGCATCAATGCCGCCGCGCCGTTTGTGCTACATGCCATCGTGCCGTATATCCCTGAATTCCGTGCCCTGTACCCCGAGATCCAGCTGGAACTCAACAGCAACGATCTGATTATCGACCTGCTGGAACAAAGCACCGATATTGCCATTCGTATCGGCACCCTGGCCGACTCCACCCTGCATGCCCGCTCCCTGGGGTGCAGCCCGCTGAATATCCTCGCCAGCCCGGACTACATTGCCGCCCACGGCATGCCCACAAATGTTGCGGATTTGGCCCACCATACCCTGATAGGTTTTACCCAGAACGATGGCCTCAACCAGTGGCCGCTGCGTTATGCGCAGGGCGACCGCTGGCCCATTCAGCCTGCCATCAGTGCCTCAAGCGGTGAAACCGTACGTCATCTGGCGTTGCAAGGTCAGGGCATCGCCTGCCTGTCGCACTTTATGACCCACGAAGATATCAGCGCCGGGCGCCTGCAGGTGGTGCTGGGCGAGTTCAACAGCGGCTATCGCCAGCCGATCCATGCTGTGTATTACCGCAACTCGCAGCTGGCGCTGCGCATTCAGTGCTTTCTGGACTTTATCCAGGCCAAGCTGGCCAGCTACGCGATCTGCGACAAGCCCACAGGGCTTGAGTGAGGTTCCTACATATAAAGCAACGTCTGCACCTGCTGCGTCGCTTTCTATCCCGGCGTACCGATGCAGGAGGCGCTCAAACATGCCTCGCTGTGGCTCAAGGGCGCAGAACTGACCGCCGACGACATCCGTTCCCACCTCAGCGGTTTTGAGGCCGAGCAGTTGTGGTGCGTCATTCACGGCGTCGAGCTGGCCCGTGGTCTGGTGGATGCACTGATCACCGAAACGCGCACATAACGCCTTCGGCAGCTGCTACCAGTTCTGTTTTGGTGCAGAACCGCGCTGCCCTCAAGGGTGTGTCATTGCGCACTTTTACGTTTGTTGTTTGAAAGTATCGCCGAATTCAGACAAGGTTCGGCCACAGTTGATAACAATAAAAGGATGTATCGAATGCGCATTGTGTGGTTCAAAACCCTGGCCCTGACGGCTGCCATCGCGGCCAGCTCTTCGGCGTATGCCGTCACCCTGGACGGCGGCGCAGTCGCCGCACCCGATCAATACGGCGCCGAAGTGGCCGCACAAATTCTCAAAAAAGGCGGCAACGCCGTCGACGCCGCAGTTGCCACCGCCTTTACCCTGGCCGTGACCTACCCCGAAGCCGGCAATATCGGCGGTGGCGGGTTTATGACGATGTACATCGATGGCAAACCCTATTTCCTCGACTATCGCGAAACCGCCCCCAAAGCCGCCAGCCGCGATATGTACCTGGACGACAAAGGCGACATCATCGAGAACTTGAGCCTGGTCGGTTCCCGCGCTGCCGGCGTGCCGGGCACGGTGATGGGGCTGTGGGAAGCGCATCAACGCTTTGGCAAATTGCCGTGGGCCGAATTGCTGACCCCGGCCGTGGGGTATGCGAAAAACGGCTTTAAAGTGGCCGATCAGCAATTTCAGTACCGCGAAGATGCACTGGCGCTGTTCAAGGGCACTACCAATTTCGCGGACTACTTTGGCAGCATGAAGCCCGGGCAAACGTTCAAACAGCCAGAGCTGGCCGTGACCCTGGAGCGCATTGCCGACCAGGGCGCCAAGGAGTTCTACCGCGGCAAGACCGCCGACCTGCTGGTCGCGCAAATGCAGCAGGACAAGGGCTTGATCACCAAGCAAGACCTCAACGACTACAAGGTCAGCTGGCGTGAGCCGATGCGCGTGGATTTTCGTGGCAACACCCTGTACACCGCGCCGCTGCCAAGCTCGGGCGGTATTGCCCTGGCGCAGTTGATCGGTATCAAGGAGGACCGCGCAGCGGACTTCAAAGGTGTGGAGCTGAACTCTGCGCCCTATATCCACCTGCTGGCCGAAATCGAAAAACGTGTGTTCGCCGACCGTGCCGACTACCTCGGCGACCCGGCCTTCGGGAAGATGCCTGTGGCCGAGCTGACCGATCCGGCCTATATCGCCAAGCGTGCGAAAGAGGTTAACCCGAAAGCGATTTCACCGACCGCCAATGTCAAACCGGGCCTGGAACCCCATCAGACCACGCACTTTTCCATTGTCGACAAACAGGGTAACGCGGTCAGCAACACCTATACCCTGAATTGGGATTACGGCAGCGGCGTTGTAGTTAAAGGCGCGGGCTTTTTGCTGAACGATGAAATGGATGACTTCAGCTCCAAGCCCGGGGTGGCCAATGCTTTTGGTGTGGTGGGCGGCAATGCCAACGCTATCGAGCCGGGCAAGCGCATGTTGTCTTCCATGAGTCCAAGTCTGGTAACCCGCGATGGCCAGGTTACGCTGGTGCTGGGCACGCCGGGTGGCTCACGGATTTTTACCTCGATTTTCCAGGTGCTGAACAATATCTACGACTACGACCTGCCGCTGGAAAAAGCCGTAGCTGCACAGCGTGTGCATCACCAGTTGCTGCCTAAAGACACGATCTACTTCGACGCCTATGCGCCACTTACCGGCAAGGTGGCTCAGGAGCTGAAAGCGATGGGCTACACCCTGGAGGATCAGGGCTGGAACATGGGGGATATTCAGGCCATCCGGGTTAAAGGCACTGAGCTTGAAACCGCCTCCGACCCGCGTGGCCGTGGTGTGGGGATGGTGGTGAAGTAAGCCCGCAACGCACATAGACGCATCACTCTTGTGGGAGCGGGCTTGCTCGCGATGCAGACACCTCGGCCATTCTGGTTCACCGAGTTGTTGCCATCGCGAGCAAGCCCGCTCCCACAATTGCTTTTTAGCCCCTGCAATTTGCTACCATCTGTTGCCTGTAACTCCCTCCGTTTTTCCCGTCCCGAATTTTAGGTAAACCATGAAACTCTCACGTCTGCGCGCTGATGTCCTGGCCGGGCTCACGACGTCTTTCGCCCTGTTGCCCGAGTGCATTGCGTTCGCGTTGGTCGCCCATCTCAACCCTTTGATGGGGCTCTATGGCGCGTTCATCATTTGCACCCTAACCGCGCTGTTTGGCGGCCGGCCGGGCATGGTGTCCGGTGCTGCCGGGTCGATGGCGGTGGTGATCGTTGCCCTGGTGGTGCAACACGGTGTGCAGTATCTGTTGGCTACGGTGCTGCTGAGCGGGTTGATCATGCTGGCGTTCGGCTTGTTCAAACTCGGCAAGCTGGTACGCATGGTGCCGCACCCGGTGATGCTGGGCTTCGTCAACGGCCTGGCAATCGTGATTGCCATGGCGCAACTGGATCACTTCAAGGATGGCGACACCTGGCTCAGCGGTATGGCGTTGTACATGATGATCGGGCTGGTGGCCGTGACCATGGCCGTCGTCTATCTGTTGCCTCGTCTGACCCGCGCCGCGCCACCTGCGCTGGTGGCCATTTTGGGCGTAGGGCTGGCGGTGTACTTGCTGGGTTTGCCAACCCGCACCCTGGGTGACATGGCGCATATCGCCGGTGGTTTGCCCAGCTTCAGCCTGCCGCAGATTCCCTGGACCCTTGAGACCCTGGGCATCATTGCGCCCTATGCGATCGTGATGGCAGTGGTGGGTTTGCTGGAAACCCTGCTGACCCTCAACCTCACCGACGAAATCACCGAAAGCCGTGGCTACCCGGACCGCGAGTGCGTGGCGCTGGGGGCGGCGAATATGGTGTCGGGGGCATTCGGCGGCATGGGCGGGTGCGCGATGATCGGCCAGACCGTGGTTAACCTCAGCTCCGGCGGGCGCGGGCGATTGTCCGGCGTGACCGCCGGTGTGATGATTTTGCTGTTTGTGTTGTTCCTGTCGCCATTTATTGAACGCATTCCGCTGGCGGCGCTGGTGGGGGTGATGTTTGTGGTGTCGCAGCAGACCTTTGCCTGGGCCTCTTTGCGAGTACTGAACAAAGTGCCGCTCAACGATGTGCTGGTGATTGTCGCGGTGACCGTGATTACCGTGTTTACCGATCTGGCGGTAGCGGTGATGTGCGGGGTGGTTATTGCTGCGCTCAATTTTGCCTGGCAGCAGGGGCGCCAGATGTATGCCGACGCGGATCTGCAGAGCGATGGCAGCAAGCTTTACCGTGTGCACGGCACGCTGTTTTTTGCCTCGACTACGACGTTTCTCAAACAGTTCGATCCGGGTAATGACCCGGCGCAGGTGACGCTCGATTGTCGCCATTTGAACCTGGTCGATTACTCGGCCATTGCGGCACTGGACACCCTGCGCGAGCGTTATCGCAAAGCGGGCAAGCATCTGCGGGTGCTGCACCTGTCCGAGCGCAGCAAGAAGCTGCTTAAGCGTGCACGGGTGGGGCACGACTGAATCGGCTATCGCCCCCGTTAACGCGGGGGTTGCCGAAGGCTGCGATTTTTACAGTGATGCGGTGCTGTCGGGGTTTTTAAAAAGTCGCATGTTGAACATGCGACTTTTATTGTTTATGACCGATTAAAACTTGCGAATCATCTCTTTCGCTGTGCAGCGGGGATCGGTGCCGGTTTTATCAAATATAAAGTTGACTTCTACTGCTCCTAGACGTGATTCGTTAACGCTGGCTTTCACGAATACAGGGCGACGCACTCCATCCTGCTGAAGGTTGTCATTCGAGTAGCTCCAAGGAGACCAGGCATTCTTTGTGGCGCCCCACACCCGAAGATTTAAATTGGCACTGGTACGCGATTGTGACTCTCTAGGTGCTTTGATTGTATACCCGGTGGTGGTAGCGAAGAGCAAGTCTCCGTTTCTGACGGCCGTTACATAAGCGGTACCTGTAAAGCCATTCGCCGAGCAACTCAGGGTGTAGTCTTTGCGAGATTCAGCCAGCAGTGGAGAAGCGGTCAGTACACTGGCGATAGCAAGACCTGCCAGGAGCGCACGTTTATTTTTGATTAGCATAGTCCAGGGGCCTGTTTTTAATGAGGTCCAGAGATCTTAAGTGCTGTAATCAGCGACGGCGATGGGCGGGATTACATTTAGATGTGGGGGCAGTCGTTATACGTTGTAGTAAGGAGTAGTTAGTGGCTTGGGTATAGGTGATGCCATTAAGCCTTGATGTTGTGGGCTTATAGTTATAACGCTGCGAGGTTGCAAACGTCATTTCCGGCTATGTTGGGGCGCCACGTTTAAATCGTCATTTATCCGGATTTAATCTTAAGGAGTTGAAGAGGGTTCAACTTCTGCAACAGAAGTTGAACCCTGAGTTGTTACACTTTGAAATGGCTCACCATTTCTTGCAGCTGGTTACCCAGGCGCGCCAATTCAACGCTGGACTTGGCCGTCTCGTCACTCGCCGCTGCGGTTTGCTCGGAAACGTCGCGCACGTTGACGATGCTGCGGCTGATCTCTTCGGCCACCGCGCTCTGTTGCTCGGCGGCAGCAGCAATTTGCTGGTTCATCGACTGAATATTCGACACCGTGCGGGTGATGCCCTGCAGCGAGGTCCCCGCGTGACGGGTCAGGGTCACGCTGCTGTCGGTCAGGGTGCGGCTGTTGTGCATCACGCTGGCCACGTGCTGGGTGCCGCTTTGCAGGGCCGCGACCAGGGTTTGAATCTCTTCGGTGGATTTTTGCGTACGCTGGGCCAGGCCACGCACTTCATCGGCCACTACGGCAAAACCGCGCCCGGCGTCACCGGCACGGGCTGCTTCGATTGCGGCGTTGAGGGCCAGCAGGTTGGTCTGCTCGGCCACGGCCTTGATCACGTCCATCACGCTGCCGATCTTGTCGCTTTCCTGTTGCAATACGGCCATGGCTTCGGTTGAACGACCCACTTCCACCGCCAGGCGCTCGATCTGGTCAATGGCCTGGTTGACCACGGTATCGCCTTCGCGGGCTTCATTGTCTGCGGCCGCGGCGGCTTGCGAGGCTTGCTCGGCATTGCGCGCCACTTCCTGCACGGTGGCGGTCATTTCATGCATGGCGGTGGCCACCTGATCAGTCTCGATCTTCTGGCTGTTGACCCCGGCGCTGGTTTGCTCGGTCACCGCGGACAGCTCTTCGGCGGCACTGGCAATCTGGCTGACGCCATCACGGATACCGCTGATCAACTCGCGCAGGGTCGTACCCATGCGCGCAATACCTTGTTGCAGCACGCCCAGCTCGTCGCGACGGGTGACGCGCAGGTTCTGGGTCAGGTCGCCACTGGCGATGCGATCGACCACGGCCAGGGTTTCACGCAGGGGCACGGTGATCTGGCGGGTGATGATCACGGCCGCGGTGATGCCAAACAGCAATACCAGCAAGGTGGTGATCAGTTGCATGCTGTTTGCCGTGGCGCTTTCGATGTCGCGGCGTTCCAGTTGAATCTTGTACAGCTCATCGCTGCGGCCAAGGATGCTGGAGCCGTATTCGGTCATGTCCTTGCGCATGGCAATGATGGTGTTGTCGGTGCTGGTGTACAGCTCCAGCGCCTGCTGGTACTGCTCCATGGTTTTGTTCAGGGTGCGCAGGGTGTCGCCGGCATTGGCGGCAAAGTGCGAGCTCAGGCGGTCTAGGCTGGCAAGGGCCGCGTCCAGTTGCTGGCGTGCGGCCTTTTCCGTGGCGGGGGTGGGCGCAGCAATATAAGCGCGCACCTGATAGCGCGAGAGCAGGAACTGTTCACGTACTTCAGACACGCTCTGGTACATGGCAAAACGGTTTTCGTCACCTGCGGGCAGTTGCAGGGCGCGGTTCAGCAACGTCGTGATGGCGTCCTGGGCCTGAGCGGCGCTGCGGTCCATGTCGGCACGGGATGCGGCGGACTCGACGTAAGCCTTGCGCATGCTCACCAGTGCACGCTCGTAGCGGCCGATGATGGCTTGTTGCTCCTTGAGCAACTTGAGGTTTTCCGGGCTCTGGAAGGTGGCAATCAGCTGACTTTGTTGCGCAGAAAACGCGTCAATGCTGGCCTGTACACTTTGTGCGGCAGTTTCGTCGCCATCGGTCAGCATGTATTGCAAACGCGTCACCCGCAGGTTGGTAAACGCGGTGTTTAAACGGGTGATGTCGCTCATCCAGTTACTGCGATCAATCATCTGGCCCAGACTGATCCAGTTGCTTACGGCCATTACGCAGGTAAGGGCCAGTACCAGGCCAAAGCCCAGGGACAGTTTCAGGTTGACGCTGATATTGCTCAGCCATCTATTCATAGAGTTCTCCAGGAACGCTGCACGCATGATCTAAGTTCGCTGAAGGGAATTATTTTTTTTGACCCAGCCGAGTGTTGTGTTGGAGGGGTATCGGCTGCATTCGCCAGAGCTGAAACGTTTTGTTGGGCGCCAGTTCACATAACAACCTATCCATTTGAGTAGCGTGCCTGGATTGCGCTTTTACGCTTTTTTTCACATCCGTTTCACCTGCCTCTGACCTCCCTTTTTTTAGCCTATGTTCAGCTAATAGAGACCTGCTTTATGCAAGTCTGTTTATACCGCCGGGCCGCGAAACGACCCGTTGTCATATTCGCGCTATAGGGTGTCGGTCAGTGATATCACTGGCTGGCGCAGAGGGCATAAGCATCGTGACGTTGAGTCTTGATCAGACCGGAATTAACCGTACGCTGTTGCGTCGTGCTCTGGTCCGTTACAAAAATGTGCTGGTGGTGATCGTGGCAAGTGCGCTTGCCGTTGCGCTGACATTGAGGCTGCTGGCCCCTGCGGCCCCGCCTGATCTGGCGCAGCCCAGCCATGCCGATCGTGTGTTGTTGCTCACCGACAGCTGGGCCAAGGGTGATGTGATTGCGCTGGTTCGACACGGCGAGCGTTGCGACCGTTCCTCGGCCCAGTGCCTGGGCCCCATGGACGGCGTGACGGTGCGCGGTGAAGCAGCAGTTCAGGCGCTGGGCGCAGACTTCAGGCAGTTGGGGCTCAGCCATACTGATATTCACAGCAGCCTGCTGACCCGAGCCCGACAAACCGCCGATGCCATGTTTGCCCGCCCGGTAGAGGCGCAGGACTGGCTGTTCAACTGCCGCGGCAGCATGCTGCGTGATGCTCTCAAGCACAAAGTGGCGGGCCACAACCTGATTCTGGTGAGCCACAGCGAATGCATGGACCAACTGTTGATGGACATGAACCTGTCAACCAGCACCACGTTTGGCTATGGCGCTTCGTTGTTTATCAAGACCGATGGCGCGAACGAGGATCCGCAGATGCTGGGCTATATCGAGCCCAAAGACTGGAAAAATATCGTGCCGGTGGTCACCCCGAACAACCGTCACGGGTTTGAAGCCTCGCAGTTCTAATCGTGGGCGCGAGCAGGTTCGCGCCCATAGAGTCAATCTATCGCCCTCAATTGTGCTTGAACAAACGATCCCAGTTCTGTTCTGCCGGCAATGGCAGGTCGCTGAGTTCGCGGGCCACCACGTTTTCGATATCGTTGGCGCTGAGCACTTTTTCGTCGAGCCATGGCCAGGTCGCATCCGCATCGCGGAAGTTGAGCTGGTTGTTCAATTGCTGGCACGCCTGGGCGAGCAAGTGCATCAGCGCCCACAGGCTGGTGATGTAGGGTTTTTGTTGCTCGGGGATGCGATTGAGCAGGGCGGCCACGTCAGGCAGGTTCGCACCGGGTGACAGGTTGCTGCGCAGGTTCCATAGAATCGCGCCGTTGTTCGACACCTCCTGATTGGCCAATGCCGGGTCGGTGCTGACCTCGACATTGAGTTTCACATGCTGCTGCTCTAGCTGATCGATCAGATAGTTGGCCAGATCGGATTTGCGCAAGAAGGCGGTGGCCGTATTGAAGGCCAGGTGAGCGTCGTAGTCGCTCAATGTTTTGCTGGATATACCGATGGTCATGGCGGGCTCCTTGGTCGGGAATTGTCCAAGGAGCGTAGTCAATGTGCCGTGATCGGCCACGGTATCTGCGGTTGCGTTGCCCGGGATCAAGTTTATGGGGCTGAAGCGGCCAGGCTGACAAGGTAGAAGTGGTGCCGGCCGACGCTGAGCTTGTCGAGAGTCTTGAGGGCCATGCCCGGTATCTCGGGGTTTTCTACCAGGGCGATATTGTCGGGGGATGCGCTGAGGAATGCCTGCAACTCTTCGGTTGAACTGAGGGTGTGCTGCAACTGCTGGCTGTAGAACACCACGGCGCCGAGGCGTTCGTCGGGCCGCAGCAGTGCGACCTGCTTGCCGCTGGCCTGCAGGCTCATGACCTCAGCGGCGAGGGGCTGGAAGGACTGTTCCTTGTCGGCCAGCGGTGCCCGATGGGCCGCCAGCAGGTAGGCGCCCACCAGAGCGGCCAGCAGCGCGATGGCAAGCGGGCGATGGTTGTCGCTGAAGAATTTGGCCACGGTCGAGTGCGCGCTTTTTTGGTACAGCCAGTCCAGCAGCACCCGGGCGTACTCGGCGGCAATCACTGCAGCCGCAGGGGCCATCGACATCATGTACACCGCCCGCTTGCTGGAGGCGAGGTTGAGCAGCACAAATTGCGCGACCAGCCATACACAGAAAAACAACAGGAAGGGGTTGCTGCGCAGTTGTTTGCGAAAGTGCCACAGACCCAGATAGGTCAGCAGGTTCCACGGCAGGAAGGCTTCGGGCAGTTTTCGCAGGTAGTAGTAAAAGGGTTCGTAATGCCCGGCTTCAACAAAGGAGCCGCTAAAACGCCCAACGCTGTTGGTCAGCAGCAGTTCGCTGACTAACGGCATGCCGCCGCGCTGATAGAGCATGCACAGCCAGACCGTCAGCGGGATCAGCCCCAATAGGGTCAGCAGGGCAGGGCGTAGCCAGTTGCGCGGCTTGAAGCGTTTTTCCAGCAGGCTTTCACACACCAGATAGACAAAAATCACCACGCCCGGCAGTGCCAGGCCCAGTACGCCTTTGCTCAAGGTGGCAATGGCGATGCCGGTCGCGAATAACAGCCAGCTGCCCCGTGCAAAACCGGGCTGGCGGTTGGCATGAAAAAACGCCAGCAAGGCCATGGTTACGCCCAGGGTGAGCAAGGCATCTTCGCCCACCTGGCGGGTGTTGCCCCAAAATATGCCCATGGTTGCCAGCATGGCGGCGGCTGTCCAGGCCAGTGCTGTGGGGCGGCCCAGCTTGCGCAGCATTGCATAGAGCAGCAACACGCAAAATAGACCGGCAAAGGCCGAGGCCAGGCGTACGGCGAACAGTTCGCCGCCGAATACGCGAATGGCTCCTGCATCCAGCCAGAGGCTCAGGGGTGGTTTTTCCAGGAAGGGGGCATTGAGCAAATTGGGCGTTACCCAATCGTCGCTCAGGTGCATCTGCATGGCTATGCCTGCCACGCGGGACTCTGTCGAGCCCTGCAATTGGTGATTCCCCAGCGCAAAAAAGAACAGCACGCAACCGAGAAGCAGTAACAGCAGGGCAGGACGAGTCAGACGCATTGGGCTACCAGGCAGCAATCGAATGGAGTACTGCACTGGAGTATAGGAGGGCAAATCTTAAAGCTTTGTGAAAGCTACACAAACGCTTGTGTCAGAACGTTGCCTTGACCTGCAGCCCCGCGACCAGCGCATTGCTGCGCTTGGCGCCGTAGAAAGCCCCTGGTTCGATGATGTATTGCAGGTCCGGGCGCAACAGCAGCCACGGCGTGACTTGCGCGCCGTAGTTGAGCTCCAGCAACTGCTCGCCGCTGTCCAGGCTGGCGATCATGTCCGCCTGTTCCGGGCTGCTGGCTGCCGCTTCCTGCACGTCGCGGGAGCGCGAGTTGAATACGGCGCGGCCGTAGGCAAAGGCGATGCTGTCTTTGGGGCGGCTGGCAAACGGCTTTTGTTTGACCAGGCCTACCGAGTACCAGTGGCGCATAGGCGAGGTCGCGGCATTGCTGCTGGATGCCTGGCCAAAGGCGCGCAATACGCTTTCGGGGTCTTGCTCATCACGCCAGATGGCCTGGTCGACCAGCACATAGGCGCCGGTACGGTTGTTGGCTTTTTGCGTGCTGCCAATCTTGCGGGTATTGGAGGTGTCGTAGTACCAGCCCACTTTGTATTGGCCATTGAGCCAGGCGTTGTTGGTGAAGATCGCTTCCAGCGGCATGATCGCTCCGGTAGTGCCTTTGGTGGTCATGCTGAAGGCTTCGGAGGAGCGACTGTTGTATTCGGGGTTGACCTGGAACACGGCGGTTTGCAGGGTCAGGGCCGGGCTGACGGTGTAGCGCAGTTCGCCGCCCCAGTGGCCGGTGGGGTAGTTGGTCCAGCCGCTGCCATTGGACTGCGTCAGCGGATGCGCGCAGAAACCGGCGTTGACGAAGCTGGTCAACAGCGGCATGCCTCCAAAGTCGTTGCCCATTGGCATAAAGCCAACCTTGGTGGTCAGGTCTTCGGAAAACAGGGTGCGCTGGTAGCTGAACTCGGACAGGCGGGTGTAGTTGCCGCCGGCGTTTTCCTGGATTGGCAGGCGGTTGCCTACGAGGTCTTCGGAGGCGCTGTGACCGCGACGATCATTGACGGTGATTTGCACCAGGCCAGCATCGGCGCTACCCAGTATTTTGCTCAGGTCGAACTGGGCACCGATACGCACTTGTTGCGAGTAGCGGGTGCCGTGCTTGATCCCGCCATGCAAGTTGGAGAAGGTTTCGGAGTTGTAATCACCGGTCAGCTTGATGCCCTTGTCGATCAGCTTTTGGCGCTCGCCGCCCCAGTCGCCGGTCAGGGTCGAACGGTTCATCAGGTTGTCGGTGGTGTCGGCCAGTACGCAGGCAGGCGTCAGGGCCAGCAATGACAAGCCGCCGCACAGGCTGGTGTTCAGCAGGGCGCGGGAAGAGAAAAACATCTACAGAAGCTCCTTTATATGAAGTGTCGGCGACGGGGCGCGACACGATGCCGCACATTATGAACTATTTAGTTAATTAATTTCATATTTGGTTACACGACCTCCCTCTAATGACTAAGGGCGTTGGTAGCGGCCATCCGCTAGACTCCCGCGTTTATCCGTACCAAGGGATGTTCATGATCTGGTTTCTTGAAGGGCAATCGAGCCAACGCGATGTGATTGCAGGTGCCCGGGCGGCGCTGCCGGACACCGTGCAAATTTTCGCCTCGCACCGCCAAAATCGCCCTGAAATCACCGGATTGGCGGATGTCGCCTGGCGGGAGCCGCAAGACAATCAGGAGCGCATCGGCTGGGTGATCGAGCAGGCCCGCGCCCGGCAGATCAAGGTGGTGCTGGCCGGGCGTGTGGGTCAGGTATATGAAGCGCACCGCGCCGAGTTCGAAGCAGCCGGGTTGCAATTGATTACCGGGGCGCTGGACCTGGAAACCTTTGAGCGGGTTGACGACAAGTCGACGTTTACCCGTGAGGCCCTGGCGGCCGGGCTGGCGTGCATACCGGCGATGACGGTGAGCACCCAGGCTGAACTGGAGACGGCTTACGCCCAGTTGGCCCGCGACGGCCAGGTGTGTGTAAAACCGACGCGCGGTATTTACGGCCAGGGCTTTTGGCGTTTGGCCGATAACGTGGACCCGTTTCGCAGTTTTGCCAATGCCGACGCCCATGAAGTCAATGCGGCGGTGTTTGCCCAGGCCTACGGTCAATCGGATGCGCCCCAACCGTTGCTGGTGATGCCTTATATGCCCGGCAGCGAATGCTCGGTGGACATGGTCTGCGAGGCGGGCGAGGCCGTGGCCTATGTGGGGCGGCGCAAGCAGGGCCTGATGCAGACATTCGAGCGCGACGGTGCGGCGGTCGAACTGGCGATCAAGGCGGCGCGGCACTTCAAGTGCGACGGTATCGTCAATGTGCAGACCCGGGATGATGCCGCAGGCCAGCCGCATTTGCTGGAGATCAACCTGCGCTATTCTGGCGGTATCGGCTACACCCGCGAAGCCGGCGTCAACCTGCCGGGTATCTTTGCCGCACGCCGCCTGGGCCTGCCCGTGCCAGCCAGTACATGGTGCGAGAATGTGCAGGTCAAGGCAATCACGGTGGTGGTTCCGGTTCGCGGAGAAGAGCTGTTAAGGTGATCAGCTCTTGTTTGTCGCGGGCACAGGGGAGTCACAAGCGATGATATTGATGCCGGGCGCCAATGCGGCCCTTGAATCTGTGCGTTGTGAGATGAGCCTGACCTGCTCGCGAGCGGGCGCATTGGGTGACTATGCGGGGCTGGCGTTGCTGGCCGTGGATGGCAAGCGCCAACCCGTCGGGGAGCCTGCGCTGATACACGCCCCGCAACCCTGGCTGGCATGGCATGACACCGCCGGCCTGGCACGCTTCAGCCTGGTGCTGGAACAATTGCCTGCAGATTGTGAGCGTGTATTGCTGGTGCTCTATGTGTTCGGCGCGCTGGGTCCGTTACGTGAACTCGGCCAGTTCCGGCTCAAGGTCGGTGAGCAGATCGAGCACAGTCTGGCACTGGATGAGTTCGGTGATGGCGCAATGGTCATTGCCGAGGTGTACCGACGCAACGATCAATGGAAAATCCGCGCACTCGCCGAAGCGTCCGCCTACGGCTTGAGCGCGTTTGCCCGACGCCTGGGGCTGGCTCTGGATGATCGTCATCCGCAACGCATGAGACCTGAGGCATCAGACGACAGCGTTGCGCGCCAAGGGGCTACAGGTACTGGTTTTGCCGTAAGCACCCAGCATATTTTGACCTGTGCCCATGTCATTGAAGGCCTCGAGCAATTGTCGATTACGTCCTTTGAGGGTCGATACAAGGCGGAGTCTGTGGTGGTCGATCGCAAGAACGACCTCGCTTTGCTGCGGGTCATTGGTGCCCCCCCTTTGAACCCGGTGACTTTTCGTGAGGGCGTGGGCTGTGAGCTGGGCGAAAGTGTCGTCACCCTGGGGTTTCCGCTCGCCGGGCTGGCAGGCGGTGGCGTGCAAGTTTCCCAAGGTGTGGTTTCGGGCCTGTTTGGCCTTCGCGACGATGCCAGCCTGATGCAGTTCACCGCACCGATTCAGCCCGGCTCCAGCGGAAGCCCGGTGTTTGACCCGCAAGGATTGGTCAGTGGCCTGGTGACCTCGAGCATGGCGGATGCGCAGAACATGAACTTTGCTGTCAAGTCGGCACTGGTACTGGCGTTCCTTGAGGCAGCCCGTGTACCGGCCCGGCGCGGGTGCAGTGAACGTTCGTTGAGCACGCCGGAGTTGGTACGCGCTTCGCAGGCTGGACTGTGGCGGATTGACGCCAGCCATCTTCAGTAACCATTTTTTACTTGTCTTAACCCCCCGCCTCCCTAATCGTCCCCCATTTTTTCAGTATGTTCAGGTAGTAAACATCAATGAACAGCGGTAATTCCAAGACCGAACCCAAGGTATTGCATGCAAACCTCAAGCGCGGTCGTCTGGAGGTAGAGGTCAATGCATCGACCTTTGAGCCACAGGCACTTTTCGATTTTGCCGAGCGCCGAAACCCCAAGCGCGCCTTTTTATTCGTTTCCCGTGTATTGGGGCGTCATATCCCGGCACGGCCGTCACTGATGGCGGAAAGCTTCAATGCCCTGGCTGCAAAAATCCCTGCCGACCTGCCCGGTCCGGTGCTGGTTATCGGCATGGCTGAAACCGCCGTTGGCCTGGGTGCTGGCGTGCACCGCGCGCTCAGCCAGACCCGTGATGACAGCGTGTACCTGTGCAGCAGCCGCCACCCTACGGGCAGTGAACTGTTTGCCCGTTTTGAAGAAGAGCACAGTCACGCCAGCTCGCATCTGCTGCATTTGCCGCAAGACGCACACACCCGCGAGATGATGCTCAACGCCCGCTCGCTGGTGCTGGTGGACGATGAAGCCTCTACCGGCAATACCTTTATCAATCTGTCCCGGGCGCTGGCCGAGGCTGGGCTCAACTCGGTCGAGCGTATTGTCACCACGACCCTGACCGACTGGTCCCGGGACGCTGTGCGCAAGGCCATGGGCGATCATGTCAGCAGCGTCTCTTTGCTCGATGGTCGCTACACGTTCGCCGAAGATACCACCGCAGAGCTCCCTCAAATGCCCGAAGTGGGCAGCGTGGCCCAGGGCGACTGGGCACTTGATGCCAGCCGTGACTGGGGGCGCATGGGCGTTCGCGAACACCTTGATACCCTGGCGCCCGATCTGCAGGTCGCCCCAGGTGAACGGGTCTTGGTGGTCGGCACCAGCGAATTTGTCTGGCGCCCGTTTCTGCTGGCCGAGCGCCTTGAGCGGGCGGGCGCCGACGTGCGCTTCAGCTCCACCAGCCGCTCGCCCATTGCCTTGGGCCATTGCATCGATCATGCATTGTCGTTCTCGGACAACTATGGCCTGGGTATCCCCAACTTTCTTTATAACGTCGCCCCCGGCCAGTTCGACCGGGTGCTGATCTGCAGCGAAACCCCGGCAGCTGCGGTCGATCCGGCGCTGGTTAGCGCGTTGAATGCGCAGGTAATCGTTGATGAGCAGTAATCGTCCTCTGGTGTTCGTTGATCTGGACGACACCCTGTTTCAAACCGCCCGCAAAATGGGTGATGAGCCACGCTTTGCCGCCACCCTGGATGTGGACGGCCAGCCCAACGGCTTTATGAGCGCAACACAAAAGAGCTTTGTGGAATGGCTGCTGGCCACCAGCGATGTCGTCCCCGTAACTGCGCGCAGCATCGAGGCCTATCAACGTGTGCAATTGCCGTTCGTCCACGGCGCGGTGTGTGCCCACGGCGGCGTGATTCTCAAGCCCGACGGCTCGCTGGACCCGGTCTGGCATGCGCGCATGTGCGACGAACTGGCCCTTGAGCAAACCCGGTTGCATCAACTGAGCGAGCAAACCCTGGCCATTGGTGCCGAACTTGGCTTTTCGTTGCGTGGCTGGGTGGTTGAAGAGCAGGGCCTGGCCAATTACGTGGTCACCAAGCACAACAACGAAACCGACGAAGCGCTGCTCGTCGTATTGGCCGAGGTCAAGGCGCGCGGGTTGCTCGATGGCCTGTATGTACACGGCAATGGCAACAACCTGGCGTTTCTGCCCATCACCCTGCAAAAGCGTGAAGCGGTACGTGAATGGATCCGCCGCGATCAGGCGATCAACGGCAAGCGCCCGTTGCTGGGCTTCGGTGACAGTGTGTCGGACCTGGGCTTTATGGCCGAGTGCGACTGGTGGGGCACGCCCAAACGCGGGCAGTTGGCCGCTCATGTGCTGGCGAGCGTCGACCATGAGTAATGCTTTCGCAGGCCTGGAAACCGTCGGCAGTGGCAGCTATGACGCCGATGACGTGCACTTTTTACTGCGCGCCCTGCAGATTGAAGTCACCGACGTGCAGGAAAAAGAGCGGCTGATCCAGACCCGGCAACGCCATTACTCCGAGATGATCAGCCAGGAATATGCGCCGTCCGACACCCATAAAAGCCTTTACCAGCGTGCCCTGATGCAAAATGGCGCGCGCATGGCGGCCGATGTGCAGGCGCTGGCGCTGGCCTTGAATGAGCGCTACAACGGCCCCTCGATTGCGCTGGTGTCCTTTGTGCGCGCCGGTTTACCGCTGGGTGTACTGCTGCGCCGGGCGCTGCTTGATCTGGGGCGCGAGGCTGCGCATTACGGCATCAGCATTATTCGTGACCGTGGAATCGACAACGTCGCACTCGAAGCTATCATCAAGAGCCACGGTGCCGAAAACATCGTGTTTGTCGATGGCTGGACCGGCAAGGGCGCGATCAGCGGCCAGATCCGCGACAGCCTGGCGGGAGACTCGCGTTTCCCGGCAGACCCACGCCTGGTGGTGTTGGCGGACCCTTGTGGCCGCGCCTGGCTGGCGGCGTCCGCTGAAGACTGGCTGATCCCCTCGGGCATTCTGGGGGCTACGGTTTCCGGGCTGGTTTCTCGTTCCATCTGGCCGCAAACCCCGGGCCTGCATGGTTGCGTGGTGTATGACCATTTGGCGGAACACGACGTGACCATGAGTTTTATCCACAGCATCGAAACCGAGCGGGCACAGCTTGCCCCGTTGGCCGCTGCGCAACCCTGGACACTGGAGCAGGCCGCAGCCTTGCAACACTCGGCGGTAGCCGCGGTCGAACGTATCTCGACGCGGTTTGCGGTGACCAACCCCAACCGGGTCAAACCGGGTATCGCCGAGGCCACCCGCGCCGTGATGCGCCGGGTACCGGACCACGTGCTGGTGCGCAACCTTGACGATCAGGACGTGCAACTGCTGTTGCACCTGACGCGCCAGGCCAATATCGAGGTCCAGGAAGTCGGTGATGAACTGGGGCCGTATCGCGCGGTGACCGTAATCAGGAGTGTTCGCTGATGATCAAGCATTCAGCCTATGCCTTGGGCGCCACACTTTATATGCCGGCCACCCGTCCCGATATTCTGGATGTGGTGCTGAGCGAGAAGATCCAGGGTTTACGCTCGCTGGTGGTGTGCCTGGAAGACGCCGTGGCCGAAATCGACGTGCAGCAGGGGCTGAACAACCTCAAGAACCTGCTGTTGGGCATCGAGGCGCGTGGCGGCCGTCCGTCGAGCGGGCCGATCCTGTTTGTGCGCCCGCGTGATGCGGCAATGGCAGCGGTGCTTAATGATTGGTCGCTGATGCGCCATGTCGACGGTTTTGTGGTGCCCAAACTCAGCCTGGGCAATATCCGCGAGTGGCAGCAGGCGGTGACCCGCGACGACCTGATGCTGATGCCCACTCTGGAAACCCCGGAAGTCTTTGTGCCCAATGCCATGGTAGAGCTGCGCAGCGCCATGCTGGAGCTGTTGCCTGAGCGCATTATTGCCCTGCGCATCGGTGGCAACGACCTGATGGGCTGCCTGGGCTTGCGTCGTCCACAAACCATGACCCTGTACAGCACGCCCATGAGCTATGTGATTCCCATGTTGTGCGGGATCATGGGCTCGGCAGGTTTTGCCCTGACCGCACCGGTGTTCGAGCAGCTCAATACGCCACACGTGCTGGATCAGGAACTGGCGCTGGATATGGCTCACGGGCTTGTAGGGAAAACTGCGATTCACCCGTCACAAATTGCAGTTATCCACAGGGCGTTGCAAGTCAGCCTTGAAGATCTCAACAGCGCACGCCAAATATTGAGTGAGGCGGCGCCTGCGGTGTTCAAGTTCAACGACGCCATGTGCGAGCCTGCGACCCATTACAAATGGGCGCAAACAATTATTGAACGGGCACATTGGCAAGGGGTTCGCCCTGAAGTCGCCTGCCCGACAGACACTTTTGGAGGCAGCCTGAGATTGGCTGAATTAGTGGGTTGAACGACGTTTTGAATACATCGGACAAAGGCAACAAGCAGGTTCTGTCAGCGTTCGACTTCGATGGCACACTGACCTATCACGACAGCTTTGTGCCGTTTTTGCGCTTTGCCTTTGGCAATCGCCTGTTCGCAATGCGCTTGTTGCGGATGATTCCGGCCACGGCGTGCTACCTGCTGGGCAGGATTTCTCGCAATGATTTGAAAGAGAAACTGATCGCGGTCTACCTGACCGGCGCCAAAGAGGCCTGGGTAAAGGAGCGCGCTGAAGCATTTTGTGACGTTTCCTGGCAGCGTCTGATGCGGCCTTTGGGCTTAACATCCGTCGCCAACCAGATTGAGCAGGGCGCCAAGGTAACAATTTGCTCGGCGTCCCCTGAACTGGTGCTCACACCTTTTGCCAAAAAACTCGGTATCGGCTTGATCGGTACACGGCTGGCCTCAGTCGATGGCGTGCTGACCGGGGATATCGAGGGCACCAACTGTCGCTGTGAACAAAAAGTCATTCGGCTGGAGGCGCAATACGGGCCTCTGGACCAATACACACTGCGTGCCTGGGGTGACACCCGGGGCGATGAACAGATGCTCGGAGCCGCTCAAGAGCCGCATTGGCGTGAATTTCACGCACTGTGGCGTCGCAAGCGGCCACTTGACGTGTGCTTGCGCGAGGAGCTGTAAGCCAGGCGCAAGCAAAGCATGTCAATAATCAGTAATTACCTATCGTGCTTCAGTGCAGACAAGGAGACGTTTCATGGCCATTTCGCTGTCCAAGAATCAAACCATCTCTCTCGAGAAAGAAGCGGGAGCCGGTCTCAAGAAAATTCGCATGGGCCTGGGCTGGGATCCGGTCAAGCCCAGCGGTTTTTTCGCCAAGCTGCTGAGCAGTGATACCGCCATCGACCTGGATGCTTCGTGCATCCTGCTCGACAGTGCCAAACAACCGCTGGACCTGGTGTGGTTTCGCCAGCTCAAGTCCAAAGACGGCTCCATCGTGCACTCCGGCGACAACCGCACGGGTGAGGGCGATGGCGACGACGAGTCGATCCAGGTCAACCTGGAGCAGCTGCCGGCCGGGGTCAAGCACCTGGTGTTTACCGTGAACTCGTTTACCGGGCAAAATTTCGAAGCGGTAGAAAACGCCTACTGCCGTATCGTTGACGAGCTGACCGGCAAAGAGCTGGCGCGCTTCAACCTGTCGGACAAGGGCCGTCACACCGGCGTGGTCATGGCATACATCAGCCGCACATCGGCGGGCTGGGACCTGACCGCCATCGGCACCGTGGCCAATGGCCGTACCGCCCAGGATCTGGCCACTGACGCAGCCCAGGCGGTGCGCTCATGACCACATTGACCCCGGGCGCCAACACCGGCGTTGCCAGCGGTACCCTGAGCGTCACCGTCAGCTATACCCCGGTGACCGGCGCGGACCTGGACGTTTCTGCGTTTTTGCTCAATGAGTCGGGCAAGGTGCGTGGCGACAACGACATGTGCTTCTTCGGCCAGCAAAGCGTCAATAATGGCGCGGTCAAGCTGGTGGAATCGGCTGCAGGTCGCAGTGTGTTCAGCGTCAATCTGGACGCCATTGATCAGGCCATCGAAAAAGTCGCCCTCACCGCAACCATCTATGAGAACAAGGCCCGTTTCGACGCCTTCCCGCAGTTGACCGTAACGGTAAGCGGCGGCATCGAAGCACCGATTCCGACCCAGGGCATGCAGGAAACCGCGTTGATCCTCGGCGAGTTCTATCGTCGTCAGGGCGTGTGGAAGTTCCGCTGCGTAGCACAGGGCTTTGCCGGTGGCCTTGCGCCCTTGGCCGAGCACTTTGGGGTTGATATTGCGGCTCCTGCTCCTGCTCCTGCTCCTGCTGCAGCGCCGACGCCACCTCCAGCGCCTCCAGCACCAGCACCAGCACCGGCAGCGAAGATCAATCTGTCGAAGATCACCCTGGACAAGCAGCGTCCGTCCATCAGCCTTGAGAAAAAGGACGGTGACTTCGGCGAGATCAAGATCAACCTCAACTGGAACCGTACCAACCCCAACGCCGGGGGCGGCGGCTTCTTTGCTTCGCTGCGCGGCAAGTCGGGCGGGATCGACCTGGACGTGGGCTGCCTGTACGAAATGGAGAACGGCCGCAAAGGCGCGGTACAGGCCCTGGGCAATGCCTTCGGTGATTTCCGTGACGAGCCGTTTATCCAGTTGATGGGCGACGACCGCACCGGCTCGGTAAGTGACGGCGAGTGGTTGCGCATCAATGGCAAGGAGTGGCGCAAGATGCGTCGCGTGCTGGTTTACGCGTTCATCTACGAAGGTGCCCCGAACTGGCAGGCGACTGACGGTGTCATCACCTTGTACATCCCGGGTGAGCCGCCGATAGAAGTGCGCCTGAGCGAAGAGGGCGGGACCAAAGGCATGTGCGCCATTGCTTTGCTCGAAAACGTCGGTGGCAGTGTGAAGGTCAACCGTCGGGTTGAATTCTTCAAGGGCCACTCTGACATGGATAAAGCGTTTGGTTGGGGTATGCGCTGGGCTGCCGGCTCCAAATGAGCGCTCTGTAAGTGGCCGCCTGATGAAACAGGCGCCGTACCTGCAATTTCTGACAAGGTGACTCCAATGCTCGAATGGCTCAAAACCAACGCAAGCGCCGCCCGTGACAAGCTCTCGGCGGAAGTCAGCAAATTCAAGAACCGTGAGTTTATGGAAGCCGTGGTTTCCGGTTGCGCACTGGTGGCCGCTGCCGATGGCAATATCAGCAGTGACGAAAAACAGAAAATGGTCGGATTTATTCAAAACTCCAATGAGTTGAAGGTCTTTGACGTCAAGGACGTGATCAAAGCTTTCAACGCCGTGTGTGAAAAGTTTGAATTTGACCAGCAGATCGGTCGCGCTGAAGCGCTGAAATCTATCGGTCAGCTACGTAAAAAAGAAGATGCCGCCCGCCTGCTGGTGCGTGTTTGCTGCGCAATCGGTAGCGCCGACGGCAACTTCGATGAAAGTGAGCGGGCTGCCTGCCGCACTATCTGCAATGAGCTGGGGCTGAACCCTGGCGATTTTGATCTCTGAGGACATCATGGAAAACACGGCAATTGGCTTTCCGCCAACTACCATCGCTGTATTTGTGGCTCTGGCGGTCATTGCTCTGGCAATCGACCTGTTTACCCACAAAAGCGATAAACCGGTCTCGCTGACCAACGCCGCCGTCTGGTCGGTGTTCTGGGTGGTGATCTCGCTCATGTTTGCGGGCTACCTGTATGTGGCCCACGGCCCAAGTGTCGCCAGCCTGTTCGTTACCGGTTACGCGCTGGAAAAAGTACTCAGCGTCGACAACCTGTTCGTGTTCATGGCGATTTTTGCCTGGTTCAAGATCCCGGACGCATTGCGTCACCGGGTTCTGTACTGGGGCATCATCGGCGCCATTGTGTTCCGCCTGATTTTCGTGGCGATCGGTACTGGCCTGCTGGCGTTTGGCCCTTGGGTCGAAGTGCTGTTTGCCGTGGTCGTGGCCTGGACCGCAGTGATGATGTTGCGCAGCAAGGAAGAGGATGAGGAGGAGGATTACTCCAAGCACATCGCCTACCGTTTTGCGAAAAAACTGTTCCCGGTCTGGCCGAAGCTGCACGGGCATAATTTCTTTGTTTCACGCAAAGAGCTTGAAAAAGAGATCACGAAGCCGCAGAACAAGGGAATGACTCTTGTAGGCAAGGGCGCTCTTTTTGCTACCCCACTGTTTTTGTGTGTGGTGGTGGTTGAGGTTTCAGACATTCTGTTTGCCTTCGACTCCGTACCGGCAGTGATTGCCGTGAGCCGTGAACCCTTGATCGTGTACTCGGCCATGATGTTCGCCATTCTGGGTCTGCGGACCATGTACTTCGTTCTCGAAGCACTGAAACGCTACCTGGTGCACCTGGAAAAAGCGGTTATCGCCCTGCTGTTCTTTATCGCCGGCAAGCTGGCCCTGAACGCAACCGATCACCTGTTTGGCCATGGTTATGAAATTGATCCAAACACCAGTCTGATTGTGGTGTTGGTGGTCTTGGCTATCGGTATCGTGGCCAGCATCATCTTTCCCGGTAAGGAAGAAGAGCAATCCGACGTTAACAACGACACGAAAGCTTGATCGCACATTACTAAGGAGAATTACACATGGCACTTTCCCTTTCCAAAGGCGGCAACCTGTCTCTGTCCAAAGAAGCCCCCGGGATGACCAAAGTCCTCGTGGGTCTGGGCTGGGATGCTCGCTCCACCGATGGTCAAGACTTCGACCTGGATGCGAGCGCTTTCTTGCTCAAGGCTGACGGTAAAGTACGCGCTGACTCCGATTTCATTTTTTACAACCAGCTCAAAAGCGTGGACGGCTCGGTTGAACACACGGGCGACAACCGTACCGGTGAAGGCGACGGTGATGACGAGGCGATCAAGGTCGACCTGTCCAAAGTACCCGCTGACATCGACCGGATCGCGTTTACCGTGACCATTCACGAAGCTGACGCTCGCCGTCAAAACTTCGGTCAGGTGCGCAATGCTTTCATCCGCATTGTGAACCAGGACAACAACAGTGAAGTGGCGCGTTATGACCTGGCAGAAGACGCCAGCACCGAAACCGCGATGATCTTTGCCGAGCTGTATCGCAATGGCGCCGAGTGGAAGTTCCGCGCTGTGGGCCAGGGCTTTGCTGGCGGTCTCAAGCCATTGGCGGAAAGCTACGGCCTGAAGTTTTAATCTGCACCCAATCAACTTTTCATATAAGGGTTCACGAACATGGCAGTAAGTCTGAGTAAAGGCGGCAACGTCTCCCTGACCAAAGAAGCACCTGGCCTGACCGAAGTGGTTGTAGGCCTGGGTTGGGACCCACGGGTTACTGACGGTCAGGAGTTCGACCTGGACGCCTCGGTGTTTATCGTTGGTGAGAACGGCAAAGTGCTGAACGACGGCAGCTTTGTGTTCTACAACAACAAGACTTCGCCCGACGGCAACGTTGTGCACCAGGGCGACAACCGCTCGGGCGCCGGCGACGGTGATGATGAGCAAGTAAACGTCAACCTGTCGGGTCTGTCGCAAGAAGCCAAAAAACTGGCTTTCGCGGTGACCATTCACGAAGCGGATGGCCGCAAGCAAAACTTCGGTCAGGTATCCAACGCTTACATTCGCGTTCTGAACAAGGCTGACGGCAAGGAGCTGGCACGTTTTGACCTGAGCGAAGACGCTTCGACCGAAACCGCGATGGTTTTCGGCGAGCTGTATCGCAATGGCGAAGAGTGGAAGTTCAAGGCAATTGGTCAGGGCTTTGCCGGTGGCCTGGCGCCATTGGCTTCGAACTTTGGCGTTAACCTGGGCTAACCCCCGGCGTTAAACGAAAGGCCCTCCCCGGTATCGGGGAGGGCCTTTTTTTTGTGTATAAACACCTGTAGCAGCTGCCGAGGAACGAAGGCTGCGCTCGGCGGCGAAGCCGTCGTGAAATCAGACACTTCGCTGCATCAGATAGATTGAACGCTCAGGTTTTACGAGGTCTTCGCCCTCGAACGCAGCCTTCGTTCCTCGGCCGCTGCTACAAGTATTCCACGCACCGCTTGATCAAAACCTCATCTGCCACTGCCCCATCAGCCCGTGGTTGCGGCTGTTGCTGCCGATATCGCCGGTATAGCCCACCCCCAGGGTCTGCCTGGCAGAGACGCCAAGATCCAGCCCGGCCTCCAGCACCAGCGAGTTGCGATCCAGCGCACTGCCTTCGACATCAAAGGCCGATCCGCCCAGCACAAAGGCCTGGGTAGTTGAGCTGCCGACATCACCATAGAGGTGTTTCCAGCCAGCGCTCAGGCGGGGTGTGATGCTCATGCCGTTTTCGAGCTGGTTCAGATGCGCCAGCCGTACACCCAGGGTGCTACTGAAGTTGTCCTGGGTTTGCCGGTCAACCTGCAACGCCGCGGCACCGCCTTTTTCGGTGTAGCTGTCACGTTGATAACGCTGATAACCCAGGTTGGCATACGGCTCGGCACTCAGGCGACCGCTGCCCAGGGCGTAGCCCAGTTCGGCAAAAGCCTGCTGGCTGCTGGCGTGGTAGTCCCCCTTGGGCTGATCGCTGAAGCCGTTGAATATCACGCTGCGTTTGCTGTCGCCGTTATGGCCGCTATACGCCGCCCCCAGGCGCAGGGCCAGCGCACCGCTCTGGTGAATGGCATAGGCGCCCGCGTGCCAGCTGTTGACCCTGCCCTCCATGCCGGTGCTGTCCACGTCGGTTTTTGAGTAGCCGCCCAGTACACCCATGCGCCAGTCCGGGGTTAGCGCCCAGTCGGCACCCAGTACACCGCCTTTGGTACGTTGGGTCAGGTCGCTGTTGCCGTGGATTGCGTCCAGCCGGCCATAGCTGCCCAAGCCCTGCAGCCAGAGCCTGCCCCGGGCATTCGGGTCGTTGAGGTTGCGCACGCCCGGCACCAGGCCCGTGGCGGCCAGGGCAGGGGCATCACTGGCGGCACTGGCAACCTGTAGGCCACCGCCTGCGCCCAACGACTGCATGGCCGCCAGCATGCTGCTGCCCACCTGCAAAGAGGCGCCCAGTGTGGCGCTGCCCAGGCTCGCATTGCTGCTGGCGGATAGCTGCTCGATGGCGGCGCCCGCCGTCTGTGCCGAGGTGTTGAGCAGGGCGTTATACAGCGCGTTGCCGGCCTTTAGCTGGCTCAGGCCGATGGCCGCACTGTGGCCGTTGGCGCTGCTGGCATAATCGGTAAATGCCACGTCATTGCGCGCATAGGTCAGCTCGACGCTGGTGGGGGTGTAGTTGAGGGTCGGGGTGAGGAAGGCGTAATCGCTGGTGACTTTGCCAAAGGTGCCGTCGATAGCCGCTGCGTTCAGCACCCTGTACTGGCTTAGCCACGGATAGGTACCGCTACCGGTATTGATGGCCAGGGTCGAGCCATTGAGGTGGACCGTGCCGCCAACCTGCACCGGTGCGCTGCTGCCATCGGCATTGACGCCATAGGCCAGGGTCGCGCCGCTGCTCAGGGTCAAGTCATGGCTGATGGTGGCGCTGCCCAGCTGCGTGTCGGTTTGCAGCGTGCCGTTGACCTGCAGGTTGCCGACGCTGCCACCACCGGCATACATGCCACCTTCATCGACCGTGATAGCGCCGCTGATGGCTCCCAGGTTGACCAGGCGGGCGCCGCTGAACACCTCGCCGCCGTCACTGAAGTCGTTGTGGCTGGTGAGGGTCCAGCTGCCGGACTTCACATCCAGCCATTCAACGTTCTGGCTATTGCCGAAGCGGCCACCGGCCGGGTCATCCAATGTCACCCGGTCGTAGCCGTTACCGCCGTCCACCAGGCCGTCGAAGCGGCTGGCGCTGCCCAGGGTCAGGTGGTCATCGCCGCCGCCGAGGTCCAGGGCCAGACCATTGCTGCCACTGATCAGACCCTTGTTGCTGACCACATCATCGAACTCTCCCACAAATCTGACGGCAAAACCGTCCAGCCCTTTGATTGTGCCGTTATTGATCAGTCGGGTGGCCGCGACCCCGGGGCCATCGCTGCCGTCATCCACCAGCACCGCATTGTTGGCGCCACTGATGAGTGCACCTGCGGCGTTGTAGAGATAACCCCCGCCAAGGGCGATACCTTCGCTGCCATTGGCAAAGCCGTTTTTATCGACGCCACCGACGCCGGTGCCCTGAATCACCCCATAGTTTTCGATATGGGCGATCAGGTCGATATCCACGCCATCGCCGTCACCGTTGGGCTTGAGCCCGGAATAGGCGCCGGTGATGGTGCCGTAATTGATCACGGTGCCGTTGCCGTCCGAACCAAAGCCCGAACCGTTGCGCCCGGTGACTTCGCCGTAGTTGACCAGGGTTGCGCCCAGATCGGTGGTCATGCCGTGGCGACCACCTGAAAGGGTGCCGTGGTTGGTCACGGTCACGCCGGTTGCCGAGTCAATATCGATGCCGTCGAATTTGTTGTCGTCGGTCAGGGCATCACCCGATGAAATCTCGCCGTAGTTGAGGATTGTGGCGTTGGAACCGGTTTTCATGCCGTCACTGAATTCGCCGCGGATCAGCCCACCCTCGCGGTTGATAAGGGTGGTCTGGACACCCTCGCTGCGCAGCGAGTCGAGGTCGATGGCCTGGCCACTGCCGGTCGAGCGCACAGTGCCACTGTTGTCGATCAACACACTGCCACTGGTGAAATTGGTGTCGATTCGCAAAGCATCGTTACTGCCCTGAATCGTCGCGCCGCTGCGATTGATAATGCTGTAGTTGCGTTCACCACGGGTACTGCCACTGGTATCGATGGCTCGCCCGCCTGTCGAGATCAAGCTGCCGGCGTTGTCGATGACGACACCTGAGCCGCGGGTGTCGTCTTTCAGAGTGACCGCCACCTTGGTGGTGGTCAGGCTGCCGCTGGGCGTCAACGTCAGGGTGTCGTTGCCATTGAGGGTCAGGTTGTCGGTGCTGGCGGTGCTGAGGAGGGCAGCTTTGGCAAACGCCACAGGGGATAAACAGCTGGTACTCAGCAGTGCAAGGGTGAGCGCAAGACGCTGGGGTGAGGCGGGCATGACGAACGACCTTTTTTGTAATAATAAGGTCGTCATGTATAGCGAACAGGTTTTACAAAATGATGTATCCGAATACCACCAGAACCTCTGTATCGTGTCGGCCATTGTAAGAAATTTCGCTTTTACTCGGCGCTTCCAGATTCTGTCGAAGTGCCACCTTATCGAAGTGGTTCAGCTCACCCATGGAAACAGTACGTGCCCGTCTTGCCGGCCTGATTGAATTTGTTAAACAGACCGCGCTGATGCAAAAGCGGCCGGCGTTAACCCTTAGCCAACACAGCGCCTTCAGTGCCAGCGAAGAAAAATTGCGGGCGTTGCCCGGGGTCAGCCTGGATCTGCACAACGGCGAGGAAGACGAAGTCTGGCTGCAGCTCGAACGTCTGCATGAGCGCAAGCCACCGGCGCCCCTCAGCCCGCTGCTGGGGTTGTGGATCGAACTCAAGGGCACGCCGCAGACCGAACCGGCACTCAAGGTCCGCCTGGCACGGGAGGTCCTGATCAACAGCACGGCGATCTCCGAGGACGAACGCTCGCGCTTGATGCTTGTAGCTCTGCAGATCGGGGAAGACGTCGCTGTCGAAGAGTGGGTCAATCTGGAAGACTGCCTGGATGCTGGCGAGATCCGTGCGCAATTCAAGTCTTACAGCCAAACGGCCTGGCGCCTGTGGGCCGCTGAGGAAAAACAGCGGCGCAAAAGCATCGAACTGTATGCCGAGCTTTTTATGCTGGTGCAACAGATGCAGGGCAACCTGGGGGATGCGCAGCTGGAACTGGTGTGGGGCCTGGGGGTTTCGACGTGGGAACATCCCGTGGTCGGTGTCATCCATTACCCGTTAATTAGCCAGTTGGTGGAGATCGCCATCAACCCCGACAGCATGGCCATTGAAGTGCGTCCGCGCGCTGCCGAGCCACGTCTGGAAGTGGATGCCTATGTGGCGGCCGATATTGCCGGTGTCGGGCCGCTGGCAACCCTGGCCAAGGATTTTTTCAAACAGGATCAGGCCGGCATCAGCCCGTTCAACGCCGCCAGCTACGAGCCGGTGATTCGTTCAGCATCGACCCTGCTCGATGCCCATGGTCAGTTTTTGCCGGTGACGCTGGCCGAGGGTGATCGATCCGTCCCCAAGGCTGCCGAGTTCTTGTGTGTCACCGATACCTGGTGCCTGTTTGCCCGCGCCCGCGACAGCAATATGTTTATTGAAGACCTGGGTCGCTTTGAAGCCGGGATCGAGGAGGCCGGTGAGCTGCCGGCGGCCTTGCGGGCCATTCTCACCGAACCGTCCAGTGTGCTGGAAGATGTGGTCCTGCCACCGTTTCGTGGTTTGTCCTACGTCAGCGGTACCGAGGGGGATGATGCGCCGGCGGCAAAAGCGCAGGAGCTGTATTTCCCCAAACCGTACAACGATGAGCAGGTGCAAATCATCCAGCTGCTGCAAGTGCACGATGGCGTTGTGGTGCAGGGCCCGCCCGGTACGGGCAAGACCCATACCATCGCCAACGTCATCAGCCATTACCTGGCCAATGGCAAGCGGGTGCTGGTGACGTCGATGAAAGACCCGGCCCTGGCGGTGCTGCAGGAAAAACTCCCGGAAGCCATACGTCCGCTGGCAATCAGTTTGTTGAGCAGTGAAGCGGACGGCATGAAGCAGTTCGAGTTCGCCATTCAAAAGATCTCAGCTGAAGTACAGCGCATCGATCGTTCGCTGTATAAGCGCGAAATCGGGCAGATTGACGACGAAATCAACACCCTTCATGGTCAGATGGCCGGCGTTGATCGTGAGATCACTCATTGGGCCGAGCGTAATCTGTCGGACCTGGAGATCGACGGTGAGCGCCTGAGCCCTACCCATGCGGCCTTGCAGGTTGCGGCGGCCCAAGATGAAATCAGCGGTTTTACCGACCGGATCGGCGTGGACGAAGCCTATCGTCCGCGCTTTACGTTGCAAGACATCATCGCCTTGCGCGAAGCCCGGCTTGAACTCAAGGACTCACTGGCCTACCTGGGCCAGAAACTGCCGCAGCTGGCTGACTTCCCGGACGCGCAGACACTGATTCAGGTGCATCAGGATCTGGCTCAGGAAAGCCAGCTGCAGCTCAAGGAAAGCACCGGCGAAGTGCCGCGCCTGCTGGATAACAGTGCCGAAACCCTGGAGCAGGCCCAGGCGCTGGTCGAGCATTTGGGCCAACTGCAAACCCTGCGCACACAGATCAGCACCTCGGCCCACAGCTGGGCCGCGCCCATGCAGGCTTGTCTGATGCGTGGTGGCAACGATGATGTGCTGGCGCTGTTTGCCAGCCTCAAGGGCGAGATCGAAGACGCGCTGGCAGGGCGCAAGGCCTTTGTGGCACGACCGGTAAGCCTGTCGTTCGAGTTGCATGCGCAACCCGAGGTGGTGGCAGCTATCGATAACCTGGCCCAGGGGCGACGCCCGTTCGGCTTGTCCGGCCTGCTTGGCAAGGGCACGCAAAAACAGTTGCTGGACACCATTGTGGTGCTGGGCAGCAAGCCGCAAAGCGACCAGGACTGGCAGCATGTGCAAGCCTTTGTGCACTTCCAGCAACACAGCCGTACCTTGCTGCTGCGCTGGAATGCGCTGGCTGCCGAAATACCCTTGCCGACGCTGGAAACCGACGCCGAGCAACTGATGGCAGCGGCCCGGGCGATCGAGCAGTTCGATGCCATTGTGCTCACCGAGCAGGGCGAAGCCCGTGCCCACCGCGAACTCAAGCAGCTGCTCCCGGACTGGGCCGAGGTTAGCCAGTTGCGCAGCAACGCACCGGTATTGGCCGAGGCCGAAAGCATCCTGCGACACTACCTGATACGCCATCGCCTGGCGGCCACCTGGGCCATCAAGGAAACCTTCAACATAGCGCTGGCCGGGTGTGGTGGCGATATCAGTGAGCAGTTGCAAGGCTTTCTGGATTTGAGCCTTGGTCAGCCTCAGGTTGATACCGCCTTACTGCAAACCCGGTGGTCCGCGCTGATGGACGAGTTGCGCCGGGTGATGGCCCTGGCCAGTGCCCTTGAGACCGTACAGCGGGTAACCGACCTGATCGCGCAAAGCGGCGGCCTGCTTTGGGCCGCCCGTTTGCGTGAAGAGCCGGTCGTCGGGCCGGTCGACGGCCTGCTCCCGGACAACTGCCTGGATGTGTGGCGCCTGAGCCGTCTGGCCCGCTACCTCGAAAGCATCGACGGACGCGAAGACCTCAAGCGATTGTTCAAGTTACGCGGTGAGCTGGAGCTGAGTCTGTCGCGTCTTTATCAGGATGCGATGGTCAAACGAACCTGGCTGCGGCTGTCGGAAAACGCCACGCCGAGTGTCAGGGCAGCCCTTGAGCTGTACCGCACCGCAATCCGCAAGATCGGCAAGGGCACCGGCGTACGCGCCGGGCGTTATCGTCAGGATGCGCGACTGGCGGCCGATGTGGCGATCTCGGCCATCCCGTGCTGGATCATGCCGCATTACCGCATTTGCGAAAGCCTGCCCGCGCAGTACGGTGCCTTTGACCTGGTGATTATCGACGAAGCGTCGCAGTCGGATCTCAGTGCATTGCCGGCGTTGCTGCGGGCGAAAAAAGTGCTGGTGGTGGGCGATGACAAACAAGTATCGCCCGATGGTATCGGCATGGAAGAAGAGCGCGTGCAGAACATGATGGCGCGCTTTCTGGGCAATCAGGTGGGCCTGTATCGGCCCTTGATGTCGCCCGAGCGTTCGCTGTATGACCTGTTCAAAGTGGTATTTGCCAAGAGCGGCACCATGCTGCGCGAGCATTTTCGCTGTGTGGCGCCGATCATCGAATACTCCAAGCGAGAGTTCTACAACCACGAACTCAAACCGCTGCGCCTGCCGTTGATGACTGAGCGTCTTGACCCGCCGCTGGTGGATCTGCTGGTGATGGACGGGGAGAAGAAAGGCAAGTTCAACCTTGGCGAAGCCCAGGTGATCGTCGAGGAAATTCGCCGCCTGATCGCCCTGCCGCAGATCACTGGACGCAGCATCGGCGTGGTCTCGCTGCTGGGCGCCGAGCAAGCGCAAAAGATCATGCAGATGCTGACCAAAGAGCTGGGCGAAGAGGTTATTACCCAGTTCCAGATCAGCTGTGGCGATGCCCGCACGTTCCAGGGCAAGGAGCGCGACATCATGTTCCTGAGCATGGTGGCCTCTCCCGGCGATTGCTTTGCCAACAGTCGGGACTCGATAGCCCAGCGCTTCAACGTGGCCGCTTCGCGGGCACGGGATCGCATGTACCTGGTGCGCAGTGTCGAGCTGGCCGACCTCAGCCCTGTGGACAGTTTGCGCCGCGGCCTGATTGAGCACTTTGAAACCCCT
This sequence comes from Pseudomonas sp. FSL R10-2964, assembly GCF_009600035.1. NCBI lineage: Bacteria > Pseudomonadati > Pseudomonadota > Gammaproteobacteria > Pseudomonadales > Pseudomonadaceae > Pseudomonas > Pseudomonas sp. FSL R10-2964. The sequence continues at coordinate 33,058 of NZ_WIWH01000004.1, forward strand.
TTTACCCAGGATGCTGCGCAGGTCAGTGATCTGCGCGAGTTGTGCGAATCCGGCTTCGAGCAGGAGATATACGATGAGCTGACCCAGCGTGGCTATCGGGTGATTCCGCAGGTGGGCGTTGGTGCGTATCGCATCGACATGGTGGTCGAGGGCGACAACGACAGTCGCCTGGCCATCGAATGTGACGGCGACCGCTTCCACGGCCCGGACCGCTGGGACAGCGACATGCGTCGCCAGCGTATTCTGGAGCGGGCGGGCTGGCGTTTCTGGCGTTGCTTTGCATCGGCTTTTACCCTTGATCGTCAGCAGATCATTGATGATTTGCTGGCTACCTTGAAGGCAATGAACATCGAGCCTGCCAGCGGCGAAGGCGCGGCGCCGAGCATTCATGTCGAGCGCCGTCAGGTATATGGCTTTGAACGCGCAGGAACAGTCACCGAGGAGGGCCGTGTGCGGGCCCATGATAACCGTCCGGCCAAAGACCCGTTTTTGTTCTGGGTACCGGACGACACATTGGCCGTGAGCGATGTCGAGGCTGAGCAGTCTTTGCCACTGACCGTCTGATGCTCGCCGGGTCACAGTAGGCGCGAGCCTGCTCGCGATACCGTGACCCGGCCAGCCAGACCGCAGCGCCCGTATTACAGGCAGGCCAGCCCCTTGGGGTTTTGCGTTGTCATGTGTCAGCAGGTGATCGTACAACCGCCTTGAGCTATGATGCGTCCCTACGGGGGCGCGATTTCGCAGTGTTCAGGTCGGCCAAGGCGATAGATCAGCTGCTTTAATCATCAATGCTTCCGATCCTTTTGATTTCGAGAAAAATGTTCACCATGGAAAACCACAACGACGTACCCCGCCTCCCTCGCAAGCGCCGCAGCCTGGCGCAAGAGTTGGTGACGGTGCTGTCCGAGCAGATCCGCGACGGCATGCTCAAGCGCGGCGACAAGTTGCCCACCGAGTCGGCGATCATGGAAGCCCATGGTGTTAGCCGTACGGTGGTGCGCGAGGCCATTTCCCGACTGCAGGCCGCAGGGCAAGTCGAGACGCGACACGGCATCGGCACCTTTGTGCTGGATACACCGAGCCCGAGCGGTTTTCGCATCGATCCGGCAACTGTCGTCACATTGCGCGATGTGCTGGCGATTCTTGAGTTGCGCATCAGCCTGGAGGTTGAATCTGCAGGGCTGGCGGCGCAGCGTCGCAGTGCCGAACAACTGGCCGCAATGCGCGCGGCGCTGGATGCCCTGAATGAAAACACCGCGCGTAACGGTGATGCCGTGGCCTCGGATTTTCAGTTCCATTTGCAGATTGCACTGTCGACCGGCAACCGCTACTTCACGGACATCATGACTCACCTGGGCACCAGCATTATCCCGCGAACCCGGCTCAATTCGGCGCGTCTGGCCCATGATGACCAGCAGCAGTACATGGACCGCCTGAACCGTGAACACGAAGAAATCTACCAGGCTATTGCCCGTCAGGATTCGGAAGCGGCCCGCGCTGCCATGCGCCTGCACCTGACCAACAGCCGCGAGCGCCTGCGCCATGCCCATGAAGAGGCAGAGGCGCAGCGCGGGTAGGGCGTCCTCCACCTGTGGGAGCGGGCTTGCCCGCGATCGTATCGACGCGGATGGCCTGACAGAACGCGGCGCTTGCATCGCGAACAAGCCCGCTCCCACCGGGTATTGCTGCGTAAGATGAGCTGTTCTACGACAACCTGTCACTTACCAAAAATTAAATTTCACTTTCACCACACTCCACCAAAGCCCGTACTAGACGGGCTTTTTTGTTTTTATCGAAACTGATTCGCCCCAGGGCAGCCACGATTTCAAGAAATGAGATTGACGTTCTTTTTTTAAGTTGTACGATGACGTACGACGCAACGAATCGCTAACGTATTTCTCATCACAACGTGCTCCCAGGGTGTTCGAATAATGAATCCACAAGAACTGAAGTCCATCCTCTCTTCCGGTCTGTTGTCCTTTCCGATAACCGACTTCAATGCTCAAGGTGATTTCCACCCTGAGGGTTACATCAAACGTCTGGAATGGCTGGCTCCGTACGGCGCTTCGGCCCTGTTTGCCGCTGGCGGCACGGGTGAGTTCTTCTCCCTGGCAGCCAGCGAATACTCGCAAGTGATCAAAACCGCAGTCGATACCTGCGCTACCAGCGTGCCGATCCTGGCCGGTGTCGGTGGTTCGACCCGCCAGGCCATCGAATACGCTCAAGAAGCCGAGCGCCTGGGCGCCAAAGGCCTGCTGCTGTTACCGCATTACCTGACTGAAGCCAGCCAGGACGGCGTTGCCGCCCACGTTGAGGCAGTGTGCAAGTCGGTAAACATCGGCGTGATCGTCTACAACCGCAACGTTTGCCGTCTGACCGCACCGCTGCTGGAACGTCTGGCCGAGCGCTGCCCCAACCTGATCGGCTACAAGGATGGCCTGGGCGATATCGAATTGATGGTGTCGATCCGTCGCCGCCTGGGTGATCGCTTCAGCTATCTGGGCGGCTTGCCGACGGCCGAAGTGTACGCCGCGGCCTACAAGGCACTGGGCGTTCCGGTTTACTCTTCGGCGGTGTTCAACTTTATCCCGAAAACCGCGATGGAGTTCTACCGTGCGGTGGCCCGTGACGATCACGGCACGATCGGCAAGATCATCGATGAGTTCTTCCTGCCGTACCTGGACATCCGCAACCGCAAAGCCGGCTACGCGGTCAGCATCGTCAAGGCCGGGGCCACCATTTCCGGTTACGGCGCAGGCCCGGTGCGTACCCCGTTGACCGATCTGCTGCCGGACGAGTACGAGGCGCTGGCAGCCTTGATCGACAAGCAAGGTCCGCAGTAAGCAATGACCAAGGCCGCTGAGTAATCAGCGGCTTTTTACGTAAAGGAATACGATCGGTGGCTCACGCAGCTCCCACATAAGTTCCACCCGTCAGCTACAGCCAAAACAGATTAACCCGCACATAAAAATAATCAGTGGGAGTAGTACTACATGCAAGCGACCAAGCCGACGCATGTCCGTTATTTGATTTTGCTCATGCTTTTTCTGGTGACCACGATCAATTATGCCGACCGTGCCACTATCGCCATCGCAGGTTCCAGCCTGCAAAAAGACCTCGGCATCGACGCCGTGACCCTGGGCTATATCTTCTCCGCATTTGGCTGGGCCTATGTGGCCGGGCAAATCCCCGGTGGCTGGTTGCTCGACCGGTTCGGCTCGAAAAAAATCTATGCCCTGAGCATCTTTACCTGGTCCCTGTTCACCGTGCTGCAAGGCTTTGTCGGTGAATTCGGCATGTCCACGGCCGTGGTGGCGCTCTTCATGCTGCGTTTTCTGGTGGGGTTGGCCGAAGCGCCGTCCTTTCCCGGCAACGCCCGCATCGTGGCCGCCTGGTTCCCCACCGCCGAACGTGGCACGGCCTCAGCTATTTTCAACTCGGCGCAATACTTTGCCACCGTGCTGTTTGCACCGTTGATGGGCTGGATCGTGTATTCCTACGGTTGGGAGCACGTCTTTATCGTGATGGGTGTGTTCGGCATCGTCTTCTCGGGCATCTGGCTCAAAGTGATCTACAGCCCGCGTGAGCACCCGCGCATCAACGAAGCGGAGTTCAAACACATCGCCGACAACGGCGGCATGGTCGACATGGACCAGAAAGGCAAAAAGGCCGACGGCCCCAAGTGGGACTACATACGCCAGCTGCTGACCAATCGCATGATGCTCGGCGTTTACCTGGGTCAGTACTGCATTAATGGCATCACTTATTTCTTTCTGACCTGGTTCCCGGTGTACCTGGTGCAGGATCGCGGCATGACCATCCTCAAGGCCGGCTTTATTGCCTCACTGCCGGCGGTCTGCGGGTTTATCGGCGGCGTGCTGGGCGGGGTCATTTCCGATTACCTGCTGCGCAAGGGCCACTCCCTGACCTTCGCCCGCAAGGCGCCGATCATCGCCGGCCTGCTGGTATCGAGCAGTATCGTGGCCTGCAACTATGTGGACATTGAATGGATGGTGGTGGGCTTTATGGCCCTGGCCTTCTTCGGCAAGGGCGTGGGCGCACTGGGCTGGGCCGTGGTTTCCGACACCTCGCCCAAGCAGATCGCCGGCTTGAGCGGCGGCCTGTTCAATACCTTCGGTAACATCGCCTCCATCACTACCCCGATCGTCATTGGCTACATCATCAGTGCCACCGGCTCGTTCAAATGGGCGCTGGTGTTTGTCGGTTGCAACGCACTGGTGGCGGTCTTCAGCTATCTGGTGATCGTCGGCCCGATCAAGCGTGTGGTACTTAAAGAACCACCGACCAGCGACCCGAAAATCGCTGACATTTTACCTGTCCATATTTGAGGAGCGGCGTCATGACGTTGATTGAACATTCCGACTCACCGCGCTCGATCCGCCTGCACCCGCGGGATAATGTCGCGGTGGTGGTCAACGACCAGGGCGTACCGGCGGGTACTGTGTTTGCCGACGGGCTGGTGACGGTGGATTTTGTCCCCCAGAGCCACAAGGTCACGCTGGCGGCTATTGCCGAAGGTGGCGAGGTGATCCGCTACGGTCAGGTGATCGGCTATGCCCTGCAAGCCATTGCGCGGGGCAGTTGGGTCAATGAGGACCAACTGCGCATGCCCACCGCACCGCCCCTCGACAGTCTGCCACTGGCCACCGATGTTCCCGCACCGCAAATGCCACTTGAGGGCTTCACCTTCGAGGGTTATCGCAACGCCGATGGCACGGTCGGGACGCGCAATATCCTCGGCATCACCACCACCGTGCAGTGTGTGACCGGCGTGCTGGACCATGCGGTCAAGCGCATCAAGGACGAGTTGTTGCCCCGTTACCCGCATGTCGATGATGTGGTGGCTATGACCCACAGCTACGGCTGCGGTGTGGCGATCAGCGCCACCGACGCCTATATCCCGATCCGTACCGTGCGCAACCTGGCGCGCAACCCCAACCTGGGTGGCGAAGCGCTGGTGATCAGTCTGGGCTGCGAAAAGCTCCAGGCCGGCCAGGTGATGCACGAAAACGACAGCTCAGTGGACTTGAGCGAGCCGTGGTTGTACCGCTTGCAGGACTCCAGCCACGGCTTTACCGAAATGATCGAACAGATCATGGCGCTGGCCGAAGTGCGGTTGAAAAAACTCGATCAACGTCGCCGCGAAACCGTGCCTGCGTCCGAGCTGATTTTGGGTATGCAGTGCGGTGGCAGCGATGCGTTCTCCGGCATCACTGCCAACCCGGTGTTGGGCTTTGCCTCGGATCTGCTGCTGCGGGCAGGGGCGACGGTGCTGTTTTCCGAAGTCACCGAAGTGCGCGACGCCATCTACCTGCTGACTTCCCGTGCTGCCAGCGAAACCGTCGCCCGAGAACTGGTGCGTGAAATGGACTGGTACGACCGTTACCTGGCCAAGGGTGAGGCGGATCGCAGCGCCAACACCACGCCGGGGAACAAGAAAGGCGGGCTGTCGAATATTGTCGAAAAGTCCCTGGGCTCCATCGTCAAATCCGGCAGCAGCGCGATCAATGGCGTGCTGGGGCCGGGCGAACGGGTCAAGGGCAAGGGCCTGATCTTTTGTGCCACGCCTGCCAGCGATTTTGTCTGCGGTACTTTGCAACTGGCCGCCGGTATGAACCTGCACGTATTCACCACAGGTCGCGGCACGCCTTATGGGTTGGCGATGGCACCGGTGGTGAAAGTCTCGACCCGCACTGAGCTGGCCCGACGCTGGCCGGACCTGATCGATATCGACGCCGGGCGCATCGCTACCGGGCGGGCGAGCATCGAGGAACTGGGCTGGGAGCTGTTCCATTACTACCTGGACGTGGCCAGTGGCAAACAGCACACCTGGGCCGAGCAGCACAAATTGCACAACGACATCACCCTGTTCAATCCGGCGCCGATCACCTAGAGCAGTGAGGTGCCGCCGAACCCCGTAGATTCCTTCCAGTGGGAGCGAGCCTGCTCGCGAAGGTCGTTCGCGAGCAGGCTCGCTCCCACAGTTGAAGTTTTCCCGTAGCAGCGGGTTACTTGGCCCTTGAGCTGCAGGCGAAGCCGTCGGGGCCAGCCGTTTGCGTGCAGGCGCGTTCGGCGGGCAGGTTTTTCACCGGCTCGCGCAAGTGGTTGCGATTTTTGCCGTCGCGCTCCAGGTCAAAGGCGTCATACAACTTGCCAGCCGCGGTGTAGCTGCGCACCTTCAGCCTTGAGTCCTGTACGTCGACCGTCTGGTACAGCTGGGTTTCTTCAGCACTGCGATCCGGTTGCTGCCGGGCCCGGTCATTGAGGCCATACATCTTTGAACCCGCCACCGAGACCATATACACCGGTCCCTGAATCTTGCCGCCGGCTTGTGCGGCTTTGGACGCAACACGCCCGGCCTCGTTGCTGACACGGCTGTAGCAGTGATCATGGCCCTGCAACACCAGATCCACCGCATAACGCTCGAACAGCGGCTTCCAGGCAGTTTTCAACGGCTCGGTATCTTCGGGGCGGGCGCAGGTGTAGACCGGCTGGTGAGTGACCACGATATTCCAGCGTGCGGGGCTGGTTTTCAGGCTCTGCTCAAGCCAGCGGGTCTGTTGATCAAGGGTGCCCATATCGAGCGCCGAGGTGCCATCAAGGACGATAAACCGCACACCCTGATAGTCGACAAAGTAGGTGGTGTCTTTGAGCCCATCAACACCGTTTTGCGGCAGGGCGAACTGGCGGCTCCAGTGCGGCCCGAGAGTGCGGGTTTCGCTGCCGTCGGGGTTGAGGCCGTCGAGGTATTCGTGGTTGCCGGCGGCCACTAGCTGGGGAATCATCCCGTAATTGAAACCACCTGCCTGGTTCCATTCGCCCCATTGATCGTCGTGTACCAGGTCTTCGCGTTGCGACACCAGGTCCCCGGCATGCACGATCAACGCGGGGTTGGCCACGCTCTGCAAGGCCTGGCGAATGCTGCGCGAGGCCAGTGACAGAATGTCGTTCTGCACATCGCCCATATAAATAAAGTTGAACGGCTTGAAAGTCTTGGTCGCAGTGTGGAACTGCAACCACTCACTCCAGCCGTCGCTGCCCTTGACCCGGTACACATAGGCCGTGCCCGGCTGCAGGTCGTGCAGGCGTACCTGGTGGAACAACGCCGCGCCGTTCTCGTTGTCCAGGCTGATGCTTGTGCCCTGGACCTCATGCGCCGCCTTGGCCAGTTGCGGGCCATCGAGGGCAGGAGCCAGTTGCAGCTGGCTGGTCTGCTGGCGGGTATCGGTGCGGAATGTAACGGCCATTTCCCTGGCAGGATCGGCCCCGGGGGTCAGCACGATACGGTCGGCCAGGCCACTGGCGGCATAAGGCGCGCCGGGGGAGTGGGGCAGCGGCGTGTCGGGGGCGGCGCAAGCGCTGTTGATCACGGAAAAAAGCGCGAGGGCCAGTAATGTGGGGCGAATCATGGGGGCTCCTTGAGGGCTGAATGCCCGTCAAGGAAACAAAGCCCCATGACACCGGGATGACGGCGGGGGTCGATTTGGCTCAGTCACAAGTCGCTTTGCGCGTGGCTTGTGGCCCGCAGCGGGGTAAACGTTGAGGCGAAGGGGGTCGTTTGAGATCACCCCTTCTGCGCCATTTCTGTAGATACTCTGTTGCCGGTCAACCCTCCCTGTGGGAGCGAGCCTGCTCGCGAAAGTCGTTCGCGAGCAGGCTCGCTCCCACAGTTAAAATTCCCTTCAGAACTAGCGGGTTGCCTGCATCGCGGGCAAGCCCGGCTCCCACACATTCTCCTCCCGTGATGGTTGTGCCGCGCTGGATGCTGCCACGCGACCAATCACCAGAATCGCCGGGCTCTTGAGTTCAAACGCCTGGGCATCTTTCTCCATCGCCGTCAGGTCGCTGCGGCATTCGCGCTGGTGGGGCAAGGAGGCATTTTCGATCATGGCCACCGGCATGTCCGCCGTCATGCCGCCCGCCAGCAATTGTTCGCGGATCTCGCTCAACTTTGCTACCCCCATATACACCACCAGGGTCGTGCCGCTTTGCGCCAGCGCCTGCCAGTTCACCTGGCTGTCATCCTGGGTGTGTGCCGTCACCAGCGTCACCCCACGGGCCACGCCGCGCAGGGTCAGGGGGATAGCGCATTGCGTCGCGCCAGCCAGGCCGGCCGTGATGCCATTGACCAGTTCCACCTCAATCCCGTGTTCACGCAACCACTGTGCCTCTTCACCGCCACGGCCGAAAATGCATGGGTCGCCGCCCTTGAGTCGAACCACGCATTTGCCGTGGCGGGCATAACGCAGCATCAGGCGATGAATAAACGCCTGTGGAGTCGAACGGCACCCTCCGCGTTTGCCCACCGAAATCACCCGCGCAGCGGGGCAATGCTCCAGCACTGCGTCATTGACCAGATCGTCAATCAATACGACATCTGCTTCGCGCAGGGCGCGCACGGCCTTGAGCGTCAGCAGTTCCGGATCACCCGGCCCTGCGCCCACCAGCCAGACTTTTGCACTCATTGTGATTTCCTCACGGGTTAATGGCGACCGGCTGCGCCTGGGCAGTCAGCAAGCGCTTGATTTGCGGGACACAGGAGCCGCATTGCGTCCCGCAGCCCAACGATCTTTTCAGTCCCTGCAAGTCCAGCCCTTGGGCGATGCCAGCCTCAATCACGCTCTGACTGACGTTCTTGCAATTGCACACAATCGAGTTGCCAGCGGTCGGGGCGTTGGCGTTGCCCGGTGGCGCGCTCAGTGGCGCCAGCAGCCAGCGGCGCAATTGCTCGTCGGCGCGGCCTTCCTGCCACAGGTTTTGCAGCCAGTGCCGTGCCAGGGTTTCGCCCGCCAGACGAATCGCAGTGATGCTTCCGTGCTCGATGCGCACCCGCTTGCCAATGGCGCGGCGCGGGTCGTCGTAAGCCAGTACCGGCCCCTCGTTGAGCCCCAGGCATTGATCAATCTCGCGTAGCAGTTGCGGATCGGGTGCGCTGGCGCTAGCGGCACGGATCAGTAACGCAGGGCGCTCGCGGCCAGTCAGGCTGAAACTGACGTACGAAAAGGTTTCGCAGAGCTGGCGCAGTGTCTCGAAGTTCTGTTGAACATCACCCTCGATCAGGGCGAAAAGGTGCCAAGGTAATTGCGCCGGTTCCAGGCGCACGGCGCTGTGTTTGAGTTCCGGTTGTTTGGACAGCGGGTCAAACGCTGGCACGGTCAAGGTGTTGACCCCGCCCTTGAGGAAGCGGTCACCCCAGTGCATCGGCAAAAACGCCTGCCCCGGGCGTACGCTGTCGTCGCTGCTGACTGGAACAATCACGGCGCCGCGCCGACTCTTGAGGCTGACCAGATCTCCGGGCTGCAGGCGATGACGGCGCAACTCGTCCGGGTGCAGGCTCAACACCGCTTCGCTGACGTGACCGAACAATTGCGCGGCCGTGCCGGTGCGGCTCATGCCGTGCCATTGATCGCGCAGGCGACCAGTGATCAGCGTGAGGGGGAAGCGTGCGTCGCGCTGCTCCTTGGCGGCGCGGTAGGGCTCGGCCACGAACTGCGCACGACCGGTGGCGGTAGGGAATGCCCTGTCCAGATACAGCCGCGCTGTGCCTTCACGAGCTCCCGTCGGGAAGGGCCACTGTTGCGGGCCGATGGCATCGAGCACTGCATGGCTGATACCCGACAGGTCCAGATCACGGCCAGAGGTCAGGCGCTTGTATTCGTCGAACACCTGGGCTTCAGTTTCAAATGCAAACAGGCTGCTGTGCTCGGGACGCAGATGTTTTTCCAGGCGCTGTGCGAAATCCACCGTAATCGCCCAGTCGGAACGGGCTTCCCCCGGTGCCGGAATGGCTTTGCGTACATGGGAAATACGCCGCTCAGAGTTTGTCACTGTGCCGTCCTTTTCTCCCCAACTGGCCGCGGGCAACAGCAGGTCGGCGAAGGCCGCGGTTTCGGTGGTGTGAAACGCCTCTTGCAGCACCACAAACGGGCAGGCCTGCAACGCCGCCCGCACGGCAGTCTGGTCCGGCATGGATTGCGCGGGGTTGGTGCAGGCGATCCACACGGCCTTGACCTTGCCGCTGGCCATTTGCTCAAAGAGTTCGATGGCGCTCAGGCCGGTGTTCTGTGGCAGTTGCTCAACACCCCAGTAAGCGGCGACTTCGGCCCGGTGTTCAGCATTGGCCGCATCACGATGGCCGGGTAACAAGTTGGACAGGCTACCGGTTTCGCGCCCGCCCATGGCATTGGGCTGACCGGTAAGCGAGAACGGTCCTGCACCCGGGCGGCCGATTTGCCCGGTGGCCAGATGCAGATTGATCAGGGCGCTGTTTTTCGCGCTGCCGGCGGTGGACTGGTTCAGGCCCATGCACCACAGCGATAAAAAACTTGGCGAGGTGCCTACCCATTCGGCGCATTGCTGCAGTTGCTCGACGCTGATGCCGCACAATTGCGAGACCATCTGCGGGGTGTAATCGCGCACCAGGCTTTTCAGCTCGGGCAGGCCCTGAGTGTGGGCCTGGATAAAGTCGCGATCGACCCAGTCTTCCCACAGCAATAAATGCAAAATTCCGTGAAACAACGCGACGTCGGTGCCCGGTAAAATTGCCAGATGCAGGTCGGCCAGATCGCAGGTATCGGTACGCCGCGGGTCGATAACGATGACTTTCATCTGCGGACGTCGGGCTTTTGCCTCCTCCAGGCGGCGAAACAGTACCGGATGTGCGTAGGCCATATTGCTGCCGACGATCATCACGCAATCGCTCAGCTCCAGGTCTTCATAGCTGCAAGGCGGCGCATCGGCGCCCAGGCTTCGTTTGTAGCCGACCACGGCCGAGGACATGCACAGCCGCGAATTGCTGTCGATATTGTTGGTGCCCACCAGCGCCCGGGCCAGTTTGTTGAAGGCGTAGTAATCCTCGGTCAGCAACTGCCCCGAGATATAAAACGCCACGCTGTCGGGGCCGTGCTCGGCGATGGTGGCGGCGAACACATTGGCCGCGTGATCAAGGGCGCTGTCCCAGTCGATGCGACCACGGGCCAGTGCCTTGCCCAGGCGCAGTTGCGGGTACAGCGCGCGGGCATTGAGGTCGCCGGTCAGGTGCAGGGTCGAGCCTTTGCTGCACAGCTTGCCATAGTTGGCCGGATGCGTCGGATCGCCGCTGACGCCGAGAATACGCTCGCCATCATGTTCGATCAGCACGCCGCAGCCGACCCCGCAGTAGCAGCAGGTGGAGGCGGTGATCTGGCGGCTCATCAGCCTGCGTCCCGCAGGGCCAACTGCACACGGCCATTTTCGACCCGCGCCTGATGGTGGTGGGCGCAACCGATGTCCGGAGCCTGGGCTTCGCCGCTTTGCAAATCGATCTGCCAGTTGTGCAGCGGGCAGGCGACGCGCTTGCCGTAGATCAAGCCCTGGGACAACGGGCCGCCCTTGTGCGGGCAGCGGTCGTCGAGGGCGAACACTTCGTCGTCGCTTGTGCGAAAAATCGCGATATCACCCTTCGGTCCGCTGATGATCCGTGAGCCCAGGGTGTTGATTTCTTCAAGTGAACAGATATCGAGCCAGTTCATGCCGGCACCTCCAGATTGTTCACGGGGATGACCTCGAACTCCTTTTTCAGCAACGGCTGCACCAGGCGCTCTTTCCACGGGTCTTGTTCAAACGACAGGGAAAACTGCAGGCGATCATTGAGCGCCTTGCGCCGTTCGGGGTCTTCAAGCACAGCCTTTTTGATGTGCTCCATACCGACCCGTTGCAGGTAATGCACGGTGCGCTCGAGGTAGAAGGCCTCTTCGCGATACAACTGTAAAAAGGCACCGTTGTACTCGCGTACTTCTTCAGCCGTTTTGAGTTTGACGAAGAACTCGGCAACCTCGGTTTTGATCCCGCCATTACCGCCGATATACATCTCCCAGCCGGAGTCCACACCGATGATGCCTACGTCCTTGATGCCTGCTTCCGAACAGTTACGCGGGCAACCGGACACTGCCAACTTCACCTTGTGCGGCGACCACATATTGAACAGATCGTGTTCCAGTTCGATGCCCAGTTGCGTCGAGTTTTGCGTGCCGAAGCGGCAGAATTCGCTGCCCACACAGGTCTTTACCGTGCGGATGGATTTGCCGTAGGCATGCCCCGAGGGCATGTCCAGATCCTTCCACACGCCCGGCAGGTCGTGTTTTTTTATCCCCAGCAGATCGATGCGCTGCCCGCCGGTAACCTTGACCATCGGCACGTTGTACTTGTCGGCCACATCGGCAATACGCCTCAGCTCGGACGGGTTGGTGACGCCGCCCCACATCCGCGGGACGACGGAATAGGTGCCGTCTTTTTGAATGTTTGCGTGGGCCCTTTCGTTTATTAGCCGTGATTGCGGATCATCGCGGGCCTCTCCCGGCCAGGTGGAAATCAGGTAGTAGTTGAGCGCCGGGCGGCAGGTGGCGCAGCCGTTGGGCGAGCGCCAGTTCAGGTAGCGCTGGGTGTCGGCGATGGTCAGCAAATGTTGCTCGCGAATGGCCCGGCGGATTTGTCCGTGGTTCAGATCGCTGCAGCCGCAGATGGCTTTTTCGCTTTTGGGTTTGACGTCTGCCGCGCCCCCCACGGTGTTGATCAGAATCTGCTCCACCAACCCCGCGCATGAACCGCAGGAGCTGGCCGCCTTGGTGTGCTTTTTGACCTCATCAACGCTGAACAGCCCGTGCTCTTGAATAGCCTTGACGATGGTGCCCTTGCACACGCCATTGCAACCGCAGATTTCGGCGGTGTCGGCCATGCTCATGGCCTTGTCCTGGCCCTGATGGCCGACATCGCCTATGGCATTTTCACCAAACATCAAATGATCGCGGATCTCACCGATGGCATGATTCTCACGGATTTGTCGGAAGTACCAGCCGCCGTCTGCGGTGTCGCCGTACAGGCAGGCACCCACCAGAATGTCGTCCTTGATCACCAGCTTTTTGTAGACCCCGCCGATCGGGTCGCTGAGGGTGATGATTTCAGTGCCTTCACCGCCCATAAAGTCGCCTGCCGAGAACAGATCGATGCCGGTGACCTTCAGTTTGGTCGACGTGACCGAGCCCTGATAACGGGCAAAACCCAGTTGTGCGAGGTGGTTGGCGCAGACCTTGGCCTGCTCGAACAGTGGCGCCACCAGGCCGTAAGCGATGCCGCGATGGCTGGCGCATTCGCCGATGGCGTAAATGCGCGGGTCGTAGGTTTGCAGGGTGTCGTTGACGAGAATGCCGCGATTGCAGGGGATGCCCGCCTGCTCGGCAAGCTCGGTATTGGGCCGAATACCGGCAGCCATCACTACCAGATCTGCAGGGATGATCTCGCCGTTCTTGAACTCCACCGAGCCCACCCGGCCATTGCCAGCATCGTGCAGGGCATTGGTCTGTTCGCGCAGGCGAAAATGCAGGCCGCGTGCTTCAAGGGCGTTTTGCAGCAGTTGGCCGCTGATCGGGTCGAGTTGGCGATCCAGCAGCCATTCGCCGATATGCACCACGGTCACATGCATGCCGCGCAGCATCAGGCCATTGGCTGCCTCCAGCCCCAGCAGTCCGCCGCCGATGACCACCGCGTGTTTATGGGTTTTGGCGGTATCGATCATCGCCTGGGTATCGGCAATATCGCGGTAGCCGATCACACCGTCCAGGGTGTTGCCGGGGATCGGCAGGATAAAGGGCGTAGAGCCGGTGGCAATCAGCAGACGGTCGTACTCGGCTTCGGTACCGTCTTCGGCGATAACCCTGCGCTTGGCCCGGTCGATCTGCACCACCTTGCGGTTGAGCAGCAGCTTGATGTTGTTGTCCAGGTACCAGTCCAGATCGTTGAGCACTATCTCCTCGAAGGTCTGTTCCCCGGCCAGAACGGGCGAGAGCAGGATACGGTTGTAGTTGGCGTGAGGTTCGGCGCCGAAGACCGTAATCTCGTACAGCTCGTTGCTCAGTTTGAGCAACTCTTCCAGGGTGCGAACCCCGGCCATGCCGTTGCCGATCATCACCAGTTTGAGTTTTTTCATCAGGTTCTCCGCGAGCAAGGCCGGCCTTCTGGGGGGCATTGCGGCCTTGCTCGACACATTGTGCAAAAACAAAAAAAGGCGTCCCGCTAGTTGCCTAGCGAGGACGCCTTTGTCCTTGTCCCGTTCTCTCGGGAAACCTGGTATTCGTCGTTGAAGACCGGGTTTTATGTTTGATGGATTAGCTAATGCAGTGGTTGTGCCAAGTTGACAAGAGCCCGTGTTTACACGATGTCTGGATATTCGCGGGGTGTTTTTGTGCACCGATGCAATGCGCCTCGCCCGTTATTGGGGCGCCGCTTGCCCTGTAGCGAACACCTTTATGGGTGAGACAGCAAAAATATCAGCACCAGATTTATCAACAACGACACTGATGCCACCGTCCGCCATACCTTTAACGGCTCGCGCTCCAGCAAGGGCCGGGGGCGCACGCTCAAGCTCTGGCGCTCACCCTGCTCCAGTTGTAGCAGCCATTCTTCGGCCGTTTCAAAGCGTTGCGCCGGATTGGCGGCAACCCCGCGCTCAAGGTTATGGGCAATCCACTCCGGCAGATCGGGTCGATAACGACTGGCGCTGACAGGCATACCAAAGCGCGGACGCTGAAATGCTTCGATTTCTCCGTAGGGGTAATGCCCGGTCAGCAGGTAATACAGCGTCACGCCCACGGCGTAGAGATCCTGTCCGGGGCTGGGTTTTTCGCCGCGAAAGGCTTCCGGGGAGAGATAACTGGGTGTGCCGGGCAACGTTGATGGCAGATCCTCCGACAGACCGGGGCAGTAGGCCAGCCCAAAGTCCAGCAAGCGCAATTCACCGTCGTCACCCAGCAACAGATTGTGCGGTTTGATATCGCGATGAAAAATCTGCCGTCGGTGTAACAGGCCCACAGCTCGCAACAGGCGCTCGGCCAGATCCAGCCATTGTGCCAGGGGCAGAGGCCCGCGCTTGGTATAGAGATTTTCCAGGGTGGTGCCTGGATATTCACGCATCACGTAGTACAAATGCTGACGCTGGCTGGCGGGGTGCACCTCGGGGAAATGACGACCCGCCACGCGCTTGAGGAACCATTCTTCCGATAGCAGCGCTTGCCCTGCCAGGTGATCGTCGTGCAGATGGGCCGGCAGGGTTTTCAGTAGCCAGGGCTGTTGCTGCGCATCCCGCACCCGGTAGAGCAGTGATTGCTGGCTCTGGCCAACATGGTTTTCGACCTGCCAGTTTTCAAAGTGTTGCCCCGGTTTGAGCGCGGGCGGTAGTGGCCATTGCTGCAGTTGCGCCAGGGCGTCGCCGATGGCGCTTTCCCCCAGAGCGTCGACCCTCACCAGCAGAGCGCTGGCATTGTCCTGACTGCCTGCCCGATGCGCGGCATTCACCAGCGTGCTGGCGGCGCTTTGCAGGTCGGGAAGATCACGCAACAGGGCGGCTATGGCGGTATCGCCCAGGGTCGACCATATACCGTCACTAAGCAGCACAAAGGTCTCGCCCTGTTGCAGTTCACCGTCCAGAAAATCCACCACCAGATACTGATCCAGCCCCAGCGCCCGCTTGAGCACATGCTGCATACCCGGCTGGTCCCAGACGTGGTCTTCACTGATGCGCTGCAAGGTTGTGGCGTGCCAGCGGTAGACCCGGCAATCACCCACATGGGCCAACGTAAAACGCCTGCCGCGCATGACCACAGCACTTACCGTGGTCAGCAGCGGTTGCCCGCCGCCATTGGCGCGCAGCCAGCTATTTTGCGCTTGCAGCAAACGCTCCAGTGCCTGGGCGACGCTCCAGGTCTCTGGTGTGGCGTAGTAGTCCAGCGCCAGTGCCTGCAACGTCGAACGGGCGGCCAGGCCGCCATCGGCGCATTGGCTGACGCCATCGGCAATGGCAAATAAATGCCCCTTGCTTGCCGCCAGCATGGGCACAGGCGTGACCTCGCGCAGTGCGTCCTGATTCTCTGCGCGAGGGCCGATGGCGCTGGCGTGGGCGAAACTCAGTTGCAGACTCATTGCAGTCTCACACTCGGGCAGCGGTCACGGCAGCCGAGCCCCAGGTTGTTCTCCAGCGGCGCTTGACCCCGTGCAGGCCGAACCAGGCCAGTACGCCAAGGCTGGCAAATAACCACAAGGCCAGTTGATAGCTGCCGGTGCTTTGTTTAATCGCGCCCATGCCTGCTGCGAGGGCGAAACCACCAATGCCGCCTGCCATGCCGATCAAGCCCGTCATAACGCCAATTTCACGACGAAAGCGCTGAGGCACCAATTGGAAAACTGCCCTGTTACCTGCACCCAATCCCAGCATTGTGCAGACGAAAAGCGCCAGTGCTGTATAGGAGCTTGGCAGGTTGAAACCTACGGCGGCGATGCTGATGGTCGCCAGGGTGTACATCCCCAACAGGGTACGAATACCGCCGAAGCGATCCGCCAGCGCACCGCCCAGCGGCCGCATCAAACTGCCGCCAAACACACAGGCCGCGGTGTAGTAGCCGGCAGTCACCGGGCTCAGGCCGTATTGATCATTGAAGTAGCCGGGCAGGGCGCTGGCCAGGCCGATAAAGCCGCCGAACGTCACGCTGTAGAAAAACATGAACCACCAACTGTCGCGGTCGCCCAGGGCCTTGAAGTAATCACTCATGGACTTGGCCACGGGCCGTTCCGGGGCGTTTTTGGCCAACCAGGCAAACACGAAAATGCACAGCACCAGCGGGATCAGGGCAAAGCCGAACACATTGCTCCAGCCATAGGCCGCTGCCAGCACCGGGGCCAGTAGCGCAGCGAACACCGTGCCAGAGTTGCCTGCACCGGCGATGCCCATTGCCTTGCCCTGGTGTTGCGGTGGATACCACTGCGAGGCCAGCGGCAACGCAACGGCAAACGAGGCGCCAGCCATGCCCAGAAACAGCCCCAGCAAAAGAGCCTGCTCGTAGCTGTGAATACCGTGCTTCCAGGCCACAAACAGCGCACCAATAACAATGACCTGACCGATCAGCCCGGCGGTTTTGGGAGACAGGCGATCAGCCAGCAGGCCCATCACAAAGCGCAGCACGGCCCCCGCGAGGATCGGCGTGGCCACCACCAGCCCACGCTGTTGCGTGGTCAGGTGCAGGTCGGTGGCGATTTGCACGGCCAGTGGGCCGAGCAGATACCAGACCATAAAACTCAGGTCGAAATACAGAAACGCCGCGAACAGGGTTGGAGTATGGCCGGACTTCCAGAAGCTTGAATTCATCGCGCACCTCAACGGTTGATCGTTTTTAGAAGAAGAGTTGCGATGGGGCGCCGTAACGGCCGCACCACCGGCCCCGGTCGCTGGGGCCAAAACGAAAAAACGCCGCTGCCGGATCCGCCATGGGCGAATCAGGGGAGCGACGTCTCTGTCGTAGATGGGGCAACCGCCGTTGGTTACCGGTAAGGATTGCTTAGCGAAAACTGTGCCAATTGAGGAGGATCATGGGTCAACCCAGAAGCTCACTCATGGCTATGATCTGTTCCGCCACCTGTATCAGTTTTTGTTGGCGGCTCATGGCCTGGCGGCGCATCAGGGTGTAGGCCTCTTCTTCGTTGCAGCTTTTCATCTTCATCAGCAGACCCTTGGCCAGTTCGATGCGCTTGCGCTCGGCCAGTTGCTGGTCGCGGGCATGCAGTTGGGCGCGCAGGGCCTGGTCGCTCTCGAAGCGAGCCATGGCCACATCGAGAATTGGCTGCAAGCGCTGTGCGTGAATGCCTTCGACAATGTAGGCGCTAACCCCTGACTTGATCGCCTGACGCATCACGCCTGGGTCGTGCTCGTCGGTGAACATGACAATCGGTCGTGGTTGGTCCCTAGACACCAACACCACTTGCTCCATCACATCGCGGCTTGGCGACTCGGTATCGATCAGGATCACGTCCGGGCGCACCGTTTCGACGCGAGCAGGCAGGTCGATGGTCAGGCCCGACTCATCGATTACCTCAAATCCGGCTTCACTCAGCGCGGCTTTCAGGCGGCCGACTTTTTTCGCCGTGTCGTTGATCAGCAAGATACGCAGCATGGGGGTGGCTCCAGTCAACGACGGGCAGCAAGAGGAGCGCGGGTGCTCATGGCATGCAGCGCAAAACTTCGGGCATAGCCTGCGGGATCCGAGCCGTCCCACACCTTGCCATCGAGCAACTGGCTGCTGCGCATGTTTGCGGCACCTGCCGGCACCTTAACGGCGTTGGCCGCGTCGCGGTACAGGGCCAATTGCTGAACCTGACGGGCAACACCGAGGTAGTCCGGGTCTTCGCGCAGCAAGCCCCAGCGGCGGAACTGGGTCATAAACCACATGCCATCGGACAGGTACGGCAGGTTGACCTCGCCGTCACCATAAAAACGCAGGGCGTGCGGGTCTTGCCAGTGCTTGCCCAGGCCGTCGTTGTAGTCGCCGAGCAGACGCGGCGCGATGCACTCTACGGGTGCATTCAGGTACTCGGGGGCGCTCAGCAACTGCGCGGTACTGCGCCGGTTTTCGTCGTTCTGCTCGATAAAGCGGCTGGCTTCCAGGATCGCCATCACCAGCGCCCGGGCGGTATTGGGGTACTGCTCGACAAACGCCCGGGTACAGCCCAGGACTTTTTCCGGGTGATCGGGCCACAGCGCCTGGGTGGTGGCGAGGGTAAACCCCATATTCTGTGCAACCGCGCTGGCAGCCCACGGCTCGCCGACGCAAAAGCCGTCAATGCGACCTGCCTGCAAGTGCGCAACCATCTGTTGCGGTGGTACCACTACGCTGTTGACGTCTTGCAGCGGATGAATGCCCTGACTCGCCAGCCAGTAATACAGCCACATGGCATGAGTGCCCGTGGGAAAAGTCTGGGCGAAGGTCAGTTTCGATCGACTTTGGTGC
This sequence comes from Pseudomonas sp. FSL R10-2964, assembly GCF_009600035.1. Classification (NCBI taxonomy): domain Bacteria; kingdom Pseudomonadati; phylum Pseudomonadota; class Gammaproteobacteria; order Pseudomonadales; family Pseudomonadaceae; genus Pseudomonas; species Pseudomonas sp. FSL R10-2964. The sequence continues at coordinate 51,882 of NZ_WIWH01000004.1, forward strand.
ACGTGTTGTTGCAGCGCCTCAGGACGGGTCACGCCCAGGGCCTGTAAACCGTGGGAGAGGTTGAGGCTCTGGCCGTTTTGGTTAAGCCCCATGAGTACGCTCATGTCGGTGGCCGCCACGCCGCCAATGCCCAGGTGCACGGCGTAGATCAGCCCGTAGAGGCTGTGGGCGGCGTCGAGCTGGCCGTTGACCAGATTGTCCCGCAGGCTGGCCCAGGACGACTGGCGCTTGAGGTTCAGCGTCAGCCCGAAGGGCTGGGCGAACCCTTGAGTGGCGGCCACCACCACCGAGGCACAATCGCTGAGGGCCATAAAACCGAGATTGATTTCGGTTTTTTCCGGGGCATCGCTGCCGTTGACCCAGGCCAGAGGCCCGGCGAGTGATTCGTTCATGGGAGGCAGCACCTTGGCAAAAGCATACTGCGAGGGTGCAAGGCATATGCCAGAGGTGTTGACCCAGTTGAAAACCTGGATTTTACAGGGCTTTGGATTTGCGCTTGCCTTTAATGGGGTGGCTTACTTCAAGCGGTCTTGCGCCTTGCGATACGCGGTCTCGTGTTCGCGCTTGTCAACGGCGACGACGAACACCACAACCTCTTGATCAATGACCTGATAGATCAGTCGGTAACCCGCGCTGCGTAACTTGATTTTGTAGCAATCGGGCAGCTTGCGCAGCCGGTTGGCTTCAACGCGGGGGTTGAGCAACACCTCTGACAGTTTGCTCTTGAATTGCTGCCTGACCGGTCTGCGAGCTTGTGCCATTCCTTGAGTGCGCGCTGGTCAAACTCAAACTCAAGATCAAAGGTCATCCAGTGTTACCTTGACCCTTTGTGGTGCCGCCAGGCGTTCGCGCACAGTGTTGATGAGGGCTTCGTCTTCTTCGGTTACCAGCATGGGGCGAAAGGGCAGTTGGCCGCGTTCGGCTACGTACTGAAATGCCTGGCGGACCAGTTCAGAGGGGGTGACACCCAGGCGCTCAAGTTCCTGGTAAGCGCGGGCTTTGAGTTCATCGTCAATGCGAATGTTGATGGAGGCCATGGCTTTGACTCGTGTAATGACGTTTGTCATTACGCTGACCTCTGCCCGTTTCTTTTGCAAGTGCCATTGGGCGGTTAAGTGTTCTGCGTTGTTCATATGCGCTCCTGAATTTAAGCCACCAAACCAAAGAAGGGTGGTCAGTTCTGTGAGCCTAGCTAGAGATAATCAGGTGATTCGTACGACGATTCGCTTTCATTCCCGTGAAACATCCGAGCGTAATTCCGCTCGCTTGCGCCTGTCCAAATCGGGGAAGAGTCTCGCTCCACCGCTGCTCAATGGCCGGTTGCCACGTCGTAAAGCGGTTATGCGCGAGCCAGGCAAACAGGTGAATAATTGAAAGGGTTATTAACTTACAACTGAAAAGTTTATAACCATTTAACGCCGCTAACACCGGACATGTTCTATAAAACTGCTCATCTATCGTTAGACTAAAAAGTGATTGGCTGCCCGAGTTTTTATGCCTTTATGATCTGTTCACAACAACTCGTGAAGCAGGAGTGGGGCGATGACTATTCAAGTAAAACCCGTAGCGGGTCGAATTGGTGCACAACTTGAAGGCGTAAAACTGGGCGGTGATATCAGTGGCGAAACATTCGAGTTTATTCATCAGGCCTTGTTGAAATATAAAGTCCTGTTCTTTCGCGACCAGCATTTAAGCGACGCCGAGCACGAAGCATTTTCCCGCCGCTTCGGTGATCAGGTGCCCCACCCGACCGTGCGCTCTGCCGAGCAAAGTTCCGCCATCCTGCACCTGGACGCCAAGGAAACCCGCGCCAACTCCTAGCATACCGATGTGACCTTTGTGGCCAATTACCCGAAAATCTCCATCTTGCGCGGTGTGGTCATTCCACCCTATGGCGGCGACACAGTGTGGGCCAATACCGCATCGGCTTATAACGATTTACCCGAGCCGTTAAAGCAACTTGCGGACAATTTGCGCGCTCTGCACACCAATGTTTATGACTATGCGACGCCTCGCGGTACCGATGAGTCCGGTCTCAAGCGCTATCGCGAACAGTTCACTGCCGAAGTTTATGAAACTGAACATCCGCTGGTTCGCGTTCACCCGGAATCGGGCGAAAGAAGTTTGTTGCTGGGCCACTTTGTCAAAGATATTCAGGGTGTGAGCAGCAACGATTCCAAGCAACTGATTCGCCTGTTCCATGACCGCATTACCCATGTCGACAACACCGTGCGCTGGCGCTGGCAGGAAGGTGATGTGGTGATCTGGGATAACCGCGCCACCCAGCATATTGCGATCAACGACTACGACGATGCCCCGCGCATCGTACGTCGCACCACCATCGACGGCGATGTGCCGGTGGGTGTCGACGGCCGCCTGAGCCAGGCGCTCAAGCCGACCCCGGACACCCGCTCGCCGAAAACCGAAGCCGACAAAAAACACCTCGCCGCCTGACGGGCCGCGCCTTATTGCTTCAAGGAAGACCTGCCCATGGCCACATTCAAAGTAAATGCCCTGTTGCGCAAGACCCGCATTGCCGCCGTGCTGGCGGCGGTCATGGCTGTTCCGCTGGCCGAGGCCGATGTGTTGCGCGTCGGTGTGGCGAGCGCCGGTGGCGGTGATCCGGTCACGTTCAGTGGCTCGCCGCTGGGCATCGTGCGTAACCAGCAACTGCTGGAAAAAGCCTTCGCCGGCACCGGCACCGAGGTGCAGTGGTTCTTCTTCAAAGGCGCTGGCCCTGCGGTCAACGAAGCGTTGTCCAACCAGCAGCTGGACTTCGCCTATCAGGGTGATCTGCCGGCGGTGGTCGGGCGCTCCAACGGGCTGGACACCAAACTGCTGGCAGCACTGGGGGTGCGGGCCAACCTGTATCTGGCGGTGCCAAAGGGCTCTGACATCAAGACCATCGAAGACCTCAAAGGCAAGAAGGTCGCGGTGTTTCGCGGCACCAACGGTCATCTGGTGTCGATCAACCTGCTGGCAGCGCACGGCATGAGCGAGCGCGATATCAAGGTGATCAACCTCGATGCCGGCAGTACCCAGGCAGCCCTGGTTTCCAATGGCGTGGATGCGGCCTTCGGTGGTCGTGAGCTGTTCAAGCTGCGTGACAAGGGCCTGATCGACATCGTTTACGACAACCCTGCCCAGGATGTGCGCTACACCCGTCAGACCGCCTTGGTGGTGCGCGGTGCCTATGAAAAAGAGCACCCGGGCAATGTGCAAAAAGTCGTCGATACCCTGGTGGATGCGGCGAAATGGGCGTCCGAAGACAGCCATCGTGATGAGGTGTTCAGCGAGTGGGCCAAGAGCAACGACCCGGTGGACTCACTGCGCGCCGACTTTACCGGGGTCAGTTTGCGGGACCGGAATTCGCCGCTGATCGACACCTTTCTGGTGAGTCGCTACCAGGCAGTGGCAGAGCAGGCCAAGGACGAAAAGCTGATCCGCCGCCCGGTGAGTATCGAAGGCTGGTTTGAGCCGAACTATTTGCAGACCGCGTTGAAAGCCAAGGGCTTGGAGAGCTTCTGGACGGCCTATGGCGTGGATGGCAAACAGCCCGCCGGCAATGCGGTAGCGGGCAAGTAGCTGCATACCCTTATGGGGATACCCCTGTGGGAGCCCACAGGGAATCCGTTTTTTGTAGTAGCAACAAAGGAGCCAGGCATATGGCCAGGGCACAGACCGTCATACCGCAGCAGTACGCACCGGCGCTACCCAAGGGCAACGTCAAGCGTTTGCCACCGGCCCCGGCACGCCCGGTACGCAAGGTCGAAGTGCCGCGCACCTCGGCCTGGGCCACGACCCTGGGTGACCGGAGCTTGCCCTGGCTCTTGCCGCTGACCCTGCTGGGCCTGTGGTATCTGGGGGTTGAGCAGGGCTGGCTGTCAGAGCAGGTCTTGCCGCCGCCAGCCTATGTTTACGAAACCCTGTCGGATCTCTTTGCTTCTGGCGACCTGTGGATAAATGCTGCCGCCAGCCTGCAGCGGGTAGTCGTCGGGTTTGCCCTGGGGGGCGCTATCGGTGTGGCGCTGGGGCTGGCGATGGGGTTGTCGAAAACCGTCGAGGATTATCTGCTGCCCACCTTCAATGCCATTGTGCAAATCCCGGTCTTGGGCTGGTTGCCGTTTGCCTTGTTGCTGTTCGGCATCGGCGAGCCGCTCAAGTACGTGCTGATTGCCAAGGCGGCGATGGTGCCGATCACCCTGTGCACCTTGCAGGCTTTCCACCAGGCGCCCAAGGGCTTGCTGGAAGCAGGGCGGGCCTATGGTTTCAGCCGCTGGCAAAGTGTGGTGTTTATCGTGTTGCCGGCGGCTATCCCGACCCTGTTTACCGGCCTGCGCCTGGGCTTCACCAAGGCCTGGCTGTCGCTGGTAGTGGTTGAGCTGGTGGCGTCGAGCGAAGGGCTGGGTTACCTGATTGTCTATGGTCGCCAACTGTTCCAGCTGGATCTGGTGATGGCCGCCGTGGTGGTGGTCGGGGCGATCGGCCTGGTGATCGACCGTGGTTTTGATTATGCCGAGCGCCGCCTTAATCGTGGCCGCGCATCGGTAGCGGGGCGCCTGTCATGAGCAGCGCATTGGCTATCAGTCATGGCAGCAGCCGTCGCTATCGCGGCTGGGTGTTGCCGATCAGTGCCGTCGCCCTGTGGTGGCTGGCTTCGCATTTGGGCTGGAGCCAGTCCGGGCTGCTGGTTTCACCGGAGAAAGTGGCGGCCACGGCCTGGGATCAGATCGCTTCGGGCAAGTTCTGGCGGGCCATCAGCGCCAGCCTGACGCGCAACCTCAGCGGCTTTTTTATCGGCACCGCCCTGGGCCTGGTGCTGGGTTGCCTGCTGGGCCTGTCGCACTATTTCGAGCGTTTGGTAGGCCCGAGCTTCAACACCTTCAAACAGATTTCGCTGTTCGCCTGGATCCCGCTGATCTCGGTGTGGTTCGGCCTGGGCGATGTGGCCAAGGTGGTGTTTTTGTCACTGGCGGCCCTGGTGCCGGTGGTGGTCAATACCTGCGACGGCCTGCGCAATGTGCCGCCCAACCTGCTGGAAGTGGCGCGGGTCTACCGCTTCAGCCGTTGGCAGACCATCGTCGGAGTCATGCTGCCCGCCGCCTTGCCCTCGATTTTCACCGGGCTGTATCTGGCGCTGGTGTACTCGTGGCTGGCGACCATCGGCGCCGAATATCTGCTGGTGTCGGGGGAGGGCATCGGCAACACGCTGATCGATGGCAGCGAGCATTTCATGATGGACCTGGTGCTGTTCGGCATGGTGGTCATCGGCCTGGTGGGCTGGAGCCTCAATGCCCTGGCCCGAATTTTTGAGCGACGCATGCAACGCCTGTACGGCATTGAACCGCGTTAATCGGCACTTTCAAAAGGATTGCAGCATGCTCAATAACAGCCTGACCCTGGAAAACATCAGCAAGCGCTTTGCTTCGCGCCCCGGTAGCAGCAGCCAGTTGCAAGTGCTGGACAATATCCAGCTGGATATCGCTCCCGGCGAATTTATCAGCATCGTCGGTGCCAGCGGTTGCGGCAAGTCCACCCTGCTGCGCCTGATTCTGGGCCTGGACGAGGAGTACGAGGGGCGCATCCTGCTAAATGGCCAGCCCATCGACGGCACGGGGCTGGAGCGCGGCATCGTGTTTCAGGATCACCGTTTGTTCCCCTGGCTCAACGTTGAACAGAACGTTGCCGTGGCGCTGAAAAACTCGCCGCTGAGCACAAAGGAAAAGCGCGACACCGTGCGCGAACATATCGAACTGGTGGGCCTGCAGGACTTTATCGACGCCTACCCGCACCAGATTTCCGGCGGCATGGCCCAGCGTGTGGCGATTGCCCGGGGGCTGGTCAACCGCCCCAGCGTGCTGTTGCTCGACGAACCCCTTGGCGCCCTCGATGCTCTGACCCGGGCGCGCTTGCAGGGCGAGCTGCAAAACATCTGGGCCAAGGAAAAAATCACCATGATCCTGGTGACCACACGATGTGGATGAGGCTGTGTTTCTCGGTGATCGCGTGGTGGTCATGCAGCCCAACCCCGGGCGTATCCGGCGCATCCTCGATATCGACCTGCCGCGCCCGCGCAACCGCAGTGACAGCCGCTTTATCGCCCTGCGCGACGACGTGCTGAGTGACTTCGCCGAATTGCATTGAACCCCTGCCACCTGAATTCAGAGAACAGAACATGTCCGAACGTCAGCTCAGCCTCAACCTGTTTATCTACCCCAACGGCCATCACGAAGCCGCCTGGCGCCACCCGCAGTCAGTGCCGGAGTCGTCCATGGACATTGGCTACTACCAGCAGCTGGCGTTACGCGCCGAGCGCGAAAAGCTCGATGCGATTTTCTTTGCCGACTCGCCGTCACTGGCCGAAAGCGGCCGCGAAGGCCTGCGCATCCGCTTCGAGCCGGTGACCTGGCTGGCAGCCATTGCGGCGGTTACCCAGCGCATCGGCCTGATTGCCACGGCCAGCACCACCTACAGCGAACCTTACAACCTGGCGCGTTCGTTCAGCGCGCTGGATCACCTGAGCAAGGGCCGTGCGGGCTGGAACATTGTCACCACGTCAATGGCTGCCGCAGCGGCCAACTTTGGGCTTGATGAACACCCTTCGGCCCATGATCGCTACGCCCAGGCCGAAGAGTTCGTGCAGGTGGTCGGTGACCTGTGGGACAGCTGGGAAGACGATGCGCTGGTGCTGGATAAAACCGCCGGGGTATTTGCCGACAGCGGCAAGGTGCACTCGATCAACCACGTCGGCGCTTACTATAAGGTCAAGGGCCCGCTGAACTCGCCGCGTTCGCCCCAGGGGCGACCGGTGCAGGTGCAGGCCGGCTCATCCGAGGATGGTCGTGATTTTGCCGCCAGGCATGCTGAAGCCATCTTTACCGCGCACCAGACGCTGCAAAGCGCCACGGAATTTGCCAATGACATCCGCGCCCGGGCGAAAGCCGTGGGCCGCGACCCGCGCCAGCTGAAAATTCTTCCGGGCATCAGCCCGTATATCGCCAGCACCGAAGCCGAAGCGCAGCGCAAGTTTGATGAACTCAATGAGCTGGTATTGCCCCACGTGTCCCTGGGCCAATTGCGGCGCATGTTGGGTGTGGACTTGTCGGGTCAGGATCTGGACGCCCCGTTTCCGCGCCATCTGATCAACTTCGAAGGCGTCGAAAGCCAGTCCAGCCGCTTCAAGCTGATCATCGATATTGTCGACCGCGAAAACGTCACCTTGCGCCAGCTGATCAACCGCCTGGCGGGGGCGCGCGGGCATTGGGTGCCGGTGGGTACCCCGGTGCAGATTGCCGACTTGATTGAGCAGTGGTTCCGCAGCGGTGCGGCGGATGGTTTCAACGTGATGCCGCCGGCATTCCCCGATGGTTTTGAAGTCTTCCTCGACGAAGTGCTGCCGATCTTGCGCCAGCGCGGCTTGTTCCGCAGTGAGTATGCGGGCAGCACCTTGCGCGAACACTACGGCCTGACTCGCCCGGAGTCGCGCTACACCCTGAAAACCGCCTGACTCCCCCCACCCTAGTGGGAGCGAGCCTGCTCGCGAAGCTGGCCTTGATGCCTTCGCGAGCAGGCTCGCTCCCACAATTCAAAACCCACAAGGAGCGGGCATGAACCCGATCAACAACAGAAGAGCATTCCTGCGTAGTTGCGCGGTATTGGGTGCGGTCGGCGCTGCGGGCATTCTGCTGCCCGGTTGCGAAAAAAAGGACAGCGGCGCTAAAAGCGCCGCCGTGATCAAGAGCCGCGCCGATCAGGTGGTGGACTTCAAATACCCCGACAACCCCTCATTCGATCTGGTCTATGTCGCCGACTCCCTCGGCTATTTCGAAGGCTCGCGGGCACGGCCCAAGTACATCGGCCGTATTGCCGCGCCCCAGATCATTCCATTGACCGGCACCGGCGAAATAGACTTCGGCGCGCGCATGGTACCGCTGGTGATTTCAGCCATCGCCAGTGGTCTTGACCTCAAGGTGGTGGCCGCCGGCGGCAAGACCCTGCAAGAGGCTCCGCACATGAAATACTTCGTGCGCGACGACTCCGGCATCGTCAAGCCCAAAGACCTGGAAGGCAAGACCGTAGGCTTCAACAGCTTTGGCGCCTGCGCCGAATTTGTCACCAAAAAATACCTGCGCGAGCAGGGCGTCAATGTCGACAAGATCAACTGGGTGGTGGTGCCGGACAACCAGGCCGAGCAGACCCTGGCCACCGGCAATATCGACATTGCAATCATTCATCCGCCATCGTCCGGCGGTGCCGAGCACAACCCGGCATTACGCAAGCTGTGGAGCGACTACGATCTGGATGGCGGATTGGGCGGCATGGCGCCCTACAGTGTGTATGGCAAGTTCAGCCGCGAGAACCCGGAGGCTACCCGCGACGTTGTAAACGCGATCGCCCGCGCGGCCAACTGGGTCAATGCCAACCCCGACGACGCGCGCAAAATTACCTCCGAGCGCGTCGGCATGAAGCTCGAGCTGGTGGAGCGCTTTGCCTATGTCGATGACCTGGTAGTGACCGAGCCGCCGATTCAGTACTACATCGACATTCTCGAAAACGAAGGCAAGATCAAAAAAGGTTCGATAGGGGTCAAGGATGTCTACACCAACGACTTCAACCCGTTCGCCCGGGGGCATGCCTGATGCCGGAACACAAGATCGTCGCCCGTGACCTGAGCATGGAGTACCGGGCCTTGAATGAAGCGGGGCGAGAGGAGCGGGTGCCCGTGCTGGAGGGGTTTGACCTGCAGGTACGCGAGGGCGAGTTCCTGTCCATCCTCGGGCCTTCGGGCTGCGGCAAGTCGACCTTTATGAATATCCTTGCAGGGCTTGCGCACAAGACCGGCGGCGACCTTCTGGTCGATGGCCGGCCCCTGCAGGGCATCAACCGTAACCAGGGTGTTGTGTTCCAGGGCTATGCATTGCTGCCCTGGCGCACGGTGGTCGACAACATTGCCGTGGGCCTGGAGATCCGCGGGGTGGCCAAGGCCCGGCGGCTGGAAACAGCCCGCGAATACCTGGAGCTGGTGGGCCTCAATGGCTTCGCCTCGCGCTACCCTCACGAGTTGTCCGGCGGCATGCGCCAGCGCGTAGCGATTGCCCGCTCGCTGGCCTACAACCCGGATGTGCTGCTGATGGACGAACCTTTCGCCGCCCTCGACGCGCAAACCCGCGAGACCCTGCAGAGTGAGTTGCTGCGCATTTGGGATACGCACAAAAAAACCATCGTGTTTATTACCCACAGCCTGGACGAGGCGATTTTCCTGTCGGACCGGGTGGCGGTGATGACCCAGCGCCCGGGGCGGATCAAGGAGATCTTCGACATCGACCTGCCGCGCCCGCGCCAGCCGGAATTGCGTAATACCCAGGCCTTTGTGCATTACCGCCAGCGTGCCTGGGAAGCCCTGCGCGACGAGGTCACAGACGTGGCCCGTGAGCCCGTTGCGGCGCCAGTGCCTCAGAACTGGCAGAGCATCGCGACCCTGGGTGGTTATCGGATTGGAGTGTAAACATGGGCTTTAAATTGACTTCACGGCGGGTGATCGACAGCTCGGTGGGTATTGTCCTGTTCCTCGCCCTCTGGGAGGCCTTGCCGCAATTGGGCGTGGTCAACCCCGGCTACCTGAGCCCGCCATCGGCGGTGCTGGGTGCGGTGCTCGACCTGGCCAGCAGTGGCGATCTGATCAAGCACTTGCAGGCCAGCCTGTTTCGTTCCTTTGCCGGACTGCTGCTGGCGATTGCCTGCGGTGTCAGCCTGGGGTTGATAATGGGCTGGTTTGCACGGGTCGAACATGTGCTTGATCCGTTGTTGCAGTTCTTCCGCCAGACCTCGGCGCTGGCATTGTTTCCGGTGTTTATTCTGTTTCTGGGTATCGGTGAACTGTCGAAAATCGCGATCATTTTCTGGGCGTCGTTCTGGCCGATCCTGTTGAGTACCATCAGCGGCGTTAAGCAGGTCGACGGGTTGCTGATCAACTCGGCGCTGTCGATGGGCGCGAACCGCTGGTTTCTGTTTACCAAAATAGTGCTGCCGGCGGCGTCGCCGTCGATCTTTACCGGGATTCGTCTGGCGGGTGCGTATTGCATCACGGCACTGGTGGCCGCCGAGATGATTGGTGCTCATTCGGGGCTGGGCTTCCTCACGCTGAACTCCCAGGAGGTGTTCCAGATTCCCAGCATGTACGCAGGCATTTTGCTGCTGGCGGTGGTGGGTTTGCTGCTCAACTTTTTGCTGGCCTTGCTGGAACGGCGCTTTACCTACTGGCGCCGGGGCTTGCGCCACGGTGGTTAGGTGGCTGGCAGCAGTGGTGGTTGGCGCTGTGTCGCTGGGCGCCTGGCAATGGCCATTGGCACCGGGTGAGATGCCTCGTGGGCCGCTGTTGCAGGCGGCCGAACAGCGCCAGGTCTTGCGTGTGGGCGTACGCAGTTACCCACGGCCGAGCCTGGGGCAAGAGGCGCTGGTGGCTGAGCCGGATGAACTGGACAGTCAGTTGGCCGAGGCCCTGGGGGCTTACCTTGGACTGAAGGTGCAGTTGCAGGCATTGCCGCAGAGTGGCCCGTTGAGTGACGACCACGTCGACCTGGTCATTGCCGGCAGTCTGAAACTGCCGGTCGAAGCAGACCGGGTGGCGAGCTTGCGGGATTTGCCGGTGCAGTACCGTGCGGGAGCGTTGATTGGCTTGCGCAATGCTCCCGCCCGTCCTGTGCGCGGGCAAAGCGTATGCCTGGCGATGGGTAGCCCGTGGGCGCAAACCCTGCAGCAACAGGGCGCCGAGCTGCGCACTTATGTGTCGTCGATCCGTGCCGCGGTGGCGTTTATGGCGGGCGAGTGCAACCTGCTGGCGGAAGAACGCAATAGCTTGCAGGCGCTGGCACAGGCGCCGGACTGGCGCTTCTATGCGCTGTTACCGCAGACCTTGAAGGCAAGCAGCGACCTGCGGGTTTACCTGCCCGTAGTCGACAAGCAGAGCCGCGCGTTGATCAATGCGGCACTGCGCGACTGGCAGGCCCGTGGCGGCCAGACCCGTGCATGGGAGCTGCGCAGCAATGCGTTGCTGGTAGACAGCCTGAAAATAGGCGACGGGTTGGTGTGTCACTGAGCGATACCACGCCACGGTGGGAGCGGGCTTGCTCGCGATGCAAACGGTGAGGTCTGTCAGGCAAACCGCGTCGATGCCATCGCGAGCAAGCCCGCTCCCACAGGGTTTACTCCGCCACACCAATGCGCCATTGCGCCGGTGGCGGTGTGCCGTTCACCGCAAAATCCCCCACGATGCGACTCTTGTAGATACGCGGGTTATGCGACGACAGCGTGCGCGCATTGCGCCAGAAACGGTCCAGTCCCAAGGGCTTGAGGGTGGCCGATGCACTCAGTGCATCAAACAGATCGCCACTGGCCTTGATGATCAAGTCCGAGACTATGGTTTGCGACTGCGCCACTTCCAGTTCGGCAATATTCACGGCGTGGCTCAGGGCGTGTTCATCATTGCTCAAATGGGCCTGATGGACTCGCTCCAGCGCCTGGAAGTTCTGCGCTGCAATAGCGCCGGCGGCATAGGCCGCGCTGCGCAGGTTGCCCACCACTTGCAGCACTTGCGGGTCGTGGGCCACGCGCGGTGCATTGCCGCTGCTGAAGCTGCGGGTGCGCCTGGCCACATGCCCGGCAGTTTCGTCGGCCAGCGCGCGGCCAATCCCGGTCAGGGTTGCCGTGTGCACAGACTGGAAAAAAGCCGGTGAATAGCGAAAGCGGTTTTCAGCCAGAATCACATTGAGCGGATCCACCGGCACTTCGCGAAAATGCGCGGTGCCGCTGGCGGTCAACGTCTGGCCGAAACCGTTCCAGTCGTCGATGATTTCCACCCCCGGATCATTGGTGCGCACCGTCACCGATACGCGCTGTTCATCCGGGTTGTTGGCGCTGACATCGACCCAGTCGGCATACAGCGCACCGGTGGTGTAGAACTTGCTGCCACTCAATTGCCAGTGGCCGCCGTGAAGGCTCAGGCGGGTGCCGAATTCAAGCTGTTTGGCATTGCCCACTTCGCCGGACGCCGGGCTGACGGTTTCGCCACGACCCAGGCGCTCCAGCCACACGCCCTGATACTCAGGGTCGCGACTATTGAGCAGGTTTTCACAAAAACCGAAGTGCCCGCGCAATGATTGCACCAGGTTTGAATCGGCCTCGGCCAGTTCGATCAGCAGGTTGAACAGTACCGGCAGGCTGGCGCCGGCACCACCATATTCCTTGGGCACGCGCAGGGTGGTGAAGCCTGCCTCCTTGAGCCATTGCAACTCCTGGAGCGGCAAGCGCCGCTCCAGTTCGCGATCTACGGCTCCTTGACGAATCTGCGCAAAGACCGGCCGATAACGGGCCGCCAATGCTTCGTATCGCGCCGACGGGACGGCGCCCCAGGCAGAGTCAATTTGCGACATGTCGTGCTCCTTGGCGTTGAGCGGATTACCAGCCGACGGCAAAGCGCAGGCCGGATACAGGTTGAGGGGCCGGTTCCGGCGCAGCGGCGCCGGGTATCGCCGCCAGCAGGCGACGGGTGTAGGGGTGCCGGGGTGAATGCCAGAGGGTTTGCGGGGTGGCCTGTTCGACGATTTGCCCTTGCTCCATCACCAGAATCCGGTCGGCGAAATAGCGCACTACCGACAGGTCGTGGGAGATAAACAGATAGGACAGGCCCAGCTCTTCGCGCAGCTCCACCAGCAGGTTGAGGATCTGCGCCTGGATCGAAACATCCAGCGCCGATACCGGTTCGTCGCAGATCACCAGCCGCGGCTTGAGGATCAACGCCCGGGCAATGCCGATGCGCTGGCGCTGGCCACCGGAAAACTGATGGGGCAAGCGCGCCAGGCTGCTGCGCGCCAACCCCACGGCATCGAGCATTGCGAAGCGGGCCTGCTGGCGTTGGCCCGGGTCGGTCTGCCCGTGCAGGCGCTGCACCCGATCGAGAATGCTCTCCACGCTGTGGCGCGGGTTAAGCGCCGCGTAGGGATCCTGAAAAATCATTTGCACCTGACGGCGCCAGCCCAGCAGCGACTCGTCCTTGAGGCTGGCGATATCGCGTCCGTCGAATTCGATTGTGCCACTGCGTGCGGGCAGTAAACGCAGCAGGGTGCGACTGAGGGTCGACTTGCCGCAACCCGACTCGCCCATCAGGCCCACGCTCTCGCGCTCGCCCACTTCAAGGCTGATGCGGTCAAGTACGGTGCTGTTGCCATAGCCGGTGGTCAGGTCGCTGACCTTGAGCAGCGCCGGGTTGCCCGTGGGTGCCCGAGGCTGGCGGCCCGGCGCGTAGAGGGTGGACTTGACGCCATAGCGGGTGGCCTGCTCCGGCTGGCGCTCGACATTGATTTCAGCCAGACGGTTACTCAAGTAATGCTGCTTATGTTCAGCCCCCAGCGACGCCTGCAGCAGGCCGCGACTGTAGGGGTGTTGCGGGTGCTCGATCAGGTCGCGGGTCGACCGGCTTTCCAGGGCGTGGCCATCGTGCATCACGATGACCCGGTCGGCGTGCTGGCCGACCACGCCCAGATCATGGGTAATCAGCAGCAGACCCATGCCCAGCTCGCCCCGCAAACGAGCCAGCAACTCAAGGATCTGCGCCTGCACGCTGACATCCAGCGCCGTGGTCGGCTCGTCGGCGATCAACAGTCGGGGCTGGCATGCAATCGCCATGGCGATCACTACCCGCTGGCGCTGGCCGCCCGACAAGTGCTGTGGGTACTCACGTAAATGCGCTGCCGGGCGCGGCAATTGCACCAGGGCGAACAGTTCTTCGGCCCGCTGCCAGGCCTGGCGCCGGGTCAGGTCAGTGTGGGTCAGCAGGATTTCGCTGACTTGCTCACCCAGGGTGAGTACGGGGTTGAGGCTCGACAGCGGGTCCTGAAAGATCATGCCCTGTGCACTGCCCTGCAATTGGCGCCGTTGGCGGGGGGGCATGGCCAGCAGATCGCGGCCTTCGAACAAGACCTGACCGCCCAGCCGGGCGTTGTCCGGCAGCAGGCCCATCAGGGCCAGGGCCGTGGTGGATTTACCGCAGCCGGACTCACCCACCAGCGCCAGTGTCTCGCCGGCTTGCAGGGTGAAACTCAGGTCTTTGACGGCATCGGCGTTGTCGTAGCTCACGCGCAAACCGCGTACGTCCAGCAGGCTCATGGGATATACCGTCGCAGGCGAGGGTTGAGGGCGTCATTGAGACCGTCGCCCAGAAGGTTGAGGGCCAGCACCACGAAGATGATTGCCAGCCCCGGCAGGGCGGTGAGGTACCAGCCGCTGGCGATCTGCTCGCGGCCACTGCCGAGCATGGCGCCCCAACTGGCCTGATTCGGGTCGCTCATCCCCAGAAAGGCGAGCCCGGCTTCCACCAGAATCGCCTGGGCGATCAGGATCGAGGTGGTGACCACCAGCGGCGCGAGGGCGTTGGGCAGGATTTCGCGCAGGATAATCGCGCTGTTGCCGAAGCCCAGGCTGCGCGCGGCAGTGACAAAGTCGGCTTCACGCAGGTTACGGAACTCGGCGCGTACCAGGCGTGCCACCGTGGGCCATGAGGAGATACCGATCGCCAGCGCGATAACCCCCAGCGTCGGGTTGCCGATGGCCACGATCACGATCACCAGCAAAAAAGACGGCACGGTCTGGAACACTTCGCAGAGGCGCATCAGCACATCCCCCAGCTTGCCGCCGTGGTAGCCGGCCAGAGCCCCGACCAGCCCGCCGATCAGTACGCTGATCAGGGTGGCGCTGGCGGCAATCAGTAAAGACCCGCGGGCCCCGTGGGCGATCCCGGCAGCTACGTCGCGGCCCAGTGAGTCGCTGCCCAGAAAGTAGCCCGGATCGTCGCCGGGCCACAGCATCGGCATGGCGACCATATCCAGCGGGTCACCGGGGTAGAGCGTGCCCGCCAGCAGTGCCAGGGTCAGCACCAGTGCCAGCATGGTCGCGCCAATCAGCGCCGAGGGATTGCGCAACAGGGCCGTCCAGACGCTTTCGCTGTAGCCGGTCGGAGCGTTTGGCAGTACGGCAGTGGTCATGGGGCAGCTCCTTTTCAGTCGGCCTGGATGCGCGGGTCGAGCCAGGCTTGCAGCAGGTCGACGGCGATATTGATCACCACCACCAGCATCGATGACAGCAGCAGGATGCCCAGCAGCAGGTTGTAGTCACGGGACATCACCGCCTCGAGGGTAAGACGGCCCAGGCCGGGCCAGCCGAACAGGGTTTCGGTCACGGCGGCGCCACCGAGCAGGGCGGCGAAATGCAGCCCGGCCAGGGTCGAAACCGGCAGCAGGGCATTGCGCAGCACATGCCGTGACACCACTCGCCATGGCGCCAGGCCCTTGGCCCGGGCGGTGCGCACGTAGTCCTGACGTTGCACTTCGAGCATCGCGGCACGGGTCAGGCGGGCATACAGGGCGATATAGAACGTGGCCAGCGCCAGCACTGGCAGCACGGCGTGCTGCAGGCGGTCGAGCAGCCAGGCCGTGCCGTGCAGATCGAGGCCCAGGGTCTGAAAACCGTTGCTGGGCAACCAGCCGAGCTTGACCGAAAACAGCAGCACCGCCATCAAGCCGATCCAGAACCCCGGCGTGGAATACAGCAGCAACACCGCCAGTGACAACACGCGGTCAGGCCAGCGACCGACCCAGGTGGCCATTGCCGTACCGGTGGCGATGCCGATGGCCAGCGCCAGCCCCAATGCGCCGACCATCAGCACCAGGGTATTGGGCAGGCGATCGAGTACCAGGTGGCTGACTGGCAGGTTGAAGCGTGGCGACAGGCCCAGGTCCAGATGGGCCAGTTGGCCGAGGTAGCGTTGCAATTGCTCCAGCAGGCTCAAGTCCAGGCCAAAATGGCTGCGCCACTGCAGCAGGGTTTCGGCACTGGCGCCGCCGGACTCACCGGCCAGCACATCCACGGCGTCACCGGGGATCAGCCGCAGCAGCAAAAAATTCAGCAACAGGATGCCGACTACGGTGGGGATGGCTTGCCACAAGGTGCGCCGTGACAGGCGCCACATTCTGCGCCGTTCAAGCATGGGCGCCTCCGGTGTCAGCCAGGCTGATATTGGCCAGGCTGCTGTCCAGGCCGTTGGCGTCATCTTCGAAACCGCTGACCCGGGCGTTGTACACCGAGACCTGTTGCTGCATGACCAGGGTGATGGAAGGCACTTCTTCAATCACGATCTTCTGGAACGCCTTGAACAGCTCGCCGCGTTTTTGTTCGTCGGTCTCTACCGCGGCGCTTTCCAGCAGGCGGTCGACTTCGGGATTGTTGTAGTGGGTGCCATTGGAAAACGGCACGCCCTGGCGAAAATTCTTCGACCAGAACAGGCGTTGCACACCTACCGTGGGGTCATACAGGGTGCCCATGCCGACCACGGCAAAGTCAAAGTCGCGGTCGGTGTAGATACGTTTGATATAGGTGGGAAAATCCTGGGCGCGCAGTTTCACTTCGATGCCAATGCGTGCCAGGGCACTGCGCACATAGGTGGCAGTGCGGCTGTAGCTGTCGCCGTAGGGCAGCGGGTCGAGGGTCAGGCTGAAACGCCAGGTGCCTTTTTTTACCAACCCGGCCTTGTCCAGCAATGCATTGGCTGCCTCGGTGTCGAAGGGATACGGATTGGGGCCCTCGTAGACGTAGTTGGCGAAGCTTTTCGGGATCGGTGAATAGCTGGCTTCGGCGTAGCCGTAGTACACCACCTTGCGGATCACTTCGCGGTCCAGGGCATGGGCAATTGCCTGGCGCACCTCGAGGCGAGACAACAGCGGGTTATCGAGGTTGAACTCGAGCATGGTCGGGGTAATGGTGTAGCGATAGCCGCGGGTGGTGGCTTTTAATCGGCCGGATTTAGTCAGGCGCTCCAGCTCGCTTAGCGGCACCGGGCTTTGCCCGCCTGCATCCAGCGTGCCGTTTTCAAACGCGGCCAGGCGCGCGGCACCGTCGGGGATGACTTTGAGGATCAGCGTATCGACCACCGTTGCCGCCGGGTCCCAGTAGTTCGGGTTGCGTTCGTACTCGATAAAACTGCCGCGCTCCCAGCGCTTGAAACGGAAGGGGCCGGTGCCCACCGGGGCGTTGTTGTGCAGATTGCTCAGCGGGTCGCCCGAGGCATACAGGTGCTTGGGCAGGATCGGCGTTTCACCGCCGGCAAAACCGCGAATCAAGTACGGCGCCGGCTTGCTCAAATGAACGATGGCAGTGTGGTCGTTGGGGGTGTCGACCCGCTCCAGGTTGGCAAAGGTACTGGACCCCCGGGGGTGAAAACGCTTGATCAGGTCCAGGGAGAACGCCACGTCGGCCGAGGTGAACGGCTCGCCGTCATGCCATTTGACGCCTTCGCGCAGGGTGAAGCGGTAGCTCAAGCCATCAGGGGCGGCCTCCCAGGCGGTGGCCAGTGCAGGGCGGGCATTGAGGGCTTCATCGTAAGTCAGCAGCCCCTCCAGCACCTTGCTGCTGGCGGTGACGCTGGTACCGGCGGTGGTGTTGAAAGAGCTCAGCGAAGGCGGCTCGGGATTGATCAGCAAGTTGAACACCCGGCGTCCGCTGACGACCTGCCCCGTGGCATCGGCCAGGGCAGTGGGCAGGAACGGCACGCTGGCGCCGAGCGCGGACAGGGCAGACAGGCCAACAACAAATTGACGACGGGTAAAGGGCATGGCGGTCTTCCTGGGGTGGGTTAGCGGCGCAGGCCGGCCTGGCGCAAAAGGGGCAACACGCGCTCGCCAAACTGTTCAAGGTCGGGGGCAAAGTCGAAGAAGCTCAGTTGCAAGCCGTCGATACCGGCCTCTTTGAGGCGGATGATGTCGCGCACCACGGTCTCGGGGCTGCCGACCAGCTGGATATTGCCGCCCACATAACGCTCGGCCGGTTGATGGCCGCGCCAGGCATGGGCATCACTGGCTTCACGGGCATGGCCCTCCAGTGCACCGGGGTCACCTGCGGCCGTGATCGCGGCGTGGACTTCCCAGGCTTCGGCATCGCTGTCGCGGCAAATCACCAGCGGGTTGATCAGGGTGCGCACCTGACGGCCATAGCCACGGGCGGCGTGTTTGATGCGCTGCAAATGCTCGGGCAGTTTCTCCAGCGCGTTTTCGATCTCGGCACTGCCGGGGCTGGTGGTAAACACAATGTCGGAATGCCGTGCCGCGAAGTCGATACCGGCGGGTGAGCCGGTGGCGTTGACCAGCACGGGACGGCCAAAGGACGGTTTGACGCTGACATAGGCCTCTTCGAGCTTGTAATGATCGCCGCTGAAATCGACGTTGTCCGGGCTATGCCACAGTTCCTGCACCACGCGGATAAATTCGTCGGCCTGGCGGTAGCGCTGGTCGTGCTCGATGGGGGCCTGACCGAAGCGCCGGTGTTCGCGATGACGATGCCCGGTCACCAGGTTCAGGCCCCAGCGGCCCTTGCTGATATGGTCCAGGGTGGCGCCGAACTTGGCCAGGTGCAGTGGATGCCAGGGGCCATAGAGCACATGCAGGGTAGAGATCAGCAGGATGCGCGAGGTTACCGACGCCAGCGCTGCCTGAGTGATAAAGGCATCCAGTGATTCGTCGTGGTAGCGGATATCGCCCCCGTAGCCGCCCTTGCCCAACCATTCAGCGAGGGCAAACACCAGGTCAAATCCCAACTCTTCGGCGCGCAGGGTCAACTGGCGGTTGTAGTCAAAGGTCCAGGTGGTACTGCGTGGCAGTGCCGAAGGGCTCCAGCCACCGGACTGCACCGGCAGGAACAAGCCCAGAAACAACGGTTGTTCAAAGGCACGGGACAGCGGGCTTTGAGGAAAATCCAGAGGGGAGGGCTGACGTGACAAGGCGAAGGCTCCAGGCAGGGGATAGGAAAACGCGGGCTATTCCTGCACTTGCGCAGGGCTGGTCAGCAGGTAGGCGACGGCTTCGCTGTTGTGCGGGTTGCGGTACCGGTGGGGTCGTTCGGCGCGATACAGGATCGAGTCGCCAGCGTGCAGCACAACCAGTTCGTCATTGATTTTCAGCTCCAGAGTGCCCTCGGCCACCAGCAGGTGGTTTTGCACGCCATGGGGGGTGCCGGGTACTCTTTCCTCGGCCTGGGGCCCCAGGCGCAGCTCGTTGAACGTCACCAGGGGGGCGGCGTGCTCAGGGGGCAGGGCGCGGCGTATAACCATGCCGGCGCCGTCGGGGTCGAGGAACTCGGCGATGGACACTTTCAGTGCGGCGGCGACTTTGCTCAGCACCTTGACCGAGGGAAAGCTGCGGCCCGCTTCGATCTGCGCAATCATCGCGCGGCGCACACCACTGGCATGGGCCAGTGCTTCCAGGGACAACTGGCGCTTGTCGCGCAAGCGCTGCAGGTTGTGGCTGATACGTTTGGCGACAGGATCGTCGCCCTGTGGATCACGCTCGGGCAAGCTGAAGGGAACGCTGCCGCTGCTGTCGAGAAAACCGGTAGGGATATTCATGGGCGTGAACCTGCAAGTGAGGTGAATGCAGGTGAATTGTCAGGGCCATGGGGGCGACGGCTCATGATGATTCCTTTTCATGCGGTCCGAAAAGTCATGAGATTACCGAGGGTTTTTTAGATCCATAAATAATTAATTCCGACGTTTAAAGACCCGTTTTGAATAAGAGATACCCTGACAAAACCGCTCTATGGTTATGCCCCGTTGGGCGTTGACCGCCAGAACACGGCTGACTACTGTTTGCGCCACTTGATTTCACGATCACCACGCAGGGAGTCAGCATGAGCGACATTCAATACCGCAACCTGGGCCGCAACGGCGTGAAGGTTTCACCCATTACTCTGGGCACCATGATGTTCGGCGGGCAGACCCCGGACGACGTCGCCCGGCGCATCACCGACCGCGCTTTCGAGCAGGGCATCAACTCCATCGACACCGCCAACGGCTACAACGACGGTGCCTCGGAAGCCGTGGTGGGCCGTTTGATCGGTGATCGTCGTCAGCACTGGGTACTGGCCACCAAGTTCGTCAATCCCAACCCGGGCGGCAGCGGGCCGAACAACAGCGGAGCCTCGCGCCAGAACGTGATTGCCTCGGTGGACGCCAGCCTCAAGCGCCTCAACACCGACTATATCGACCTGTTCTACCTGCACCGCGAAGACCACGACACCCCGGTGGACGAAACCCTGCGCGCGCTGGATGACGTGATCCGGGCGGGCAAGATCCGTGGCTACGGTTTGTCCAATCACCGCGGCTGGAAACTTGCCGAATTCAGCCGCAGCGCCGACCTGCTGGGCATCCAGCGTCCGAGCGTGAGTCAGCCGCTGTACAACCTGGCCAACCGCCAGATCGAAGTCGAGCACCTGCCGGCGGCGGAGCATTACGGCATTGGCGTGATCTCTTACAGTCCGCTGGCGCGCGGTGTGCTCACCGGAAAATACGACCCCGATCAGGCCCCTGGCCAGGACACCCGCGCCGGGCGCAACGACCCGCGCCTGCAGCAGACCGAATGGCGCCCCGAGTCCCTCAACCTGGCCCAGCGCATTCGTGACTATGCCGAAGGGCAAGGCATTACCGCAGGCCAGTTCGCTTTGGCCTGGGTGCTGAATAACCAACTGATCACCTCGGCCATTGCCGGGCCGCGAACTGAGCAGCAATGGGAAGACTATGTGCCGGCGTTGAACTACAGGTTCACCGCGCAGGACGAAGCCTTTATCAATGATCTGGTGGTCACCGGGCACTCGACGACACCGGGCTACAACGACCCGAGCCATCCGTTTTTCGGACGCAAGTCGCGGGTGTGAAACCCCGGCTGTCAGATATAAAAACGCCTTCGGGCGTTTTTTTGTGAGCGCGATAAAGCCGCCCTCAGCCCAGACCCTTGGGGCTGCGGATTTTAAATAAAACTAATTATTTACCACCTTTGCCCTCGACTTGAGCCATAGCCTTTTTGCTCCATTTCGTTAAACAGGCCAGGCGCCATGACCCATGTGCATCACCACACGCCGTCACTGACGGCGGTTGACCCCAGGGGCTTGAGTGTACGCAGGGTGCAATACCACCGTCTGAGTGCACAGCAGAGCCCCCGGGCGCGGATTCACGAAACTGTCTTTGGCGCCACCGGTTTTGTACTCGGGCAGTGGGACCCGCGATTGGGGGCGTTGCGTCGTCATGGGGCCACAGTCGCGGCCAATCAACGCCAGATTTCCAGCCTTTCAGGGCTGGCGTTGCGCACTGACAGTGTCGATAGCGGATGGCACATCACTCTGTTTGGCGTCGCGCAGCAGATGCGCAAAACCTGGAACGGGCGCGGGCATCAGCAGTGTTTTGACTACGATGCCCAGTCCAGGCTTGTGGCCGTTCATGAACAGCGCAGTGATGAGCCCCACGCCCGATGTCTTGAGCGTTTTACCTACGGGCCGGCCGATTCAGCGCACAGGGCGCGGAACCGATGCGGCCGTCTGATCCGCCATGATGACCCGGCTGGCAGCGTCATCAACGAACATTACGATTTGACCGGCGAGGCAA
The DNA here is from genome assembly GCF_009600035.1 of Pseudomonas sp. FSL R10-2964. Taxonomy (NCBI): domain Bacteria; kingdom Pseudomonadati; phylum Pseudomonadota; class Gammaproteobacteria; order Pseudomonadales; family Pseudomonadaceae; genus Pseudomonas; species Pseudomonas sp. FSL R10-2964. The sequence goes on from NZ_WIWH01000004.1 coordinate 73,351, forward strand.
ACAGCCAGTCGCGGCGTTTCTGCCAGGCCCCTGAAGCGCTCGACTGGCCTGAGCCGCAAGCGTGGCGCGATCGACAATTGGAGGCTCGGCATTACCTGACGGCCTGGCATCGCAATGCGCTGGGTGAACTGCTCGGGCTGAGTGATGCCAGGGGTAACCGGCAGCGCCTGGAATATAACGTTGCAGGGGAACAGGTACGTGTTGGCCTGCTTACGGCAGGTGGCAAGTCAAAACTGTTGGTGGATGAGCTGGTCTACAACGCCGCCGGACAAGTGACCAGCGAGCGGGCAGGCAACGGTGTTGTCACCCGGGCTACTTACGCTGACGATGATGGCAGTTTGCGACGGTTGCAGGCCAGTCGCGGGGGGGCACAGGGTGGCATCTTGCAGGATCTGACCTACACCTACGACCGGGTAGGCAATGTGACCCATGTGGTGGATGGCGCTCAACCGACCACCTGGGCCAGCAACGCGATGATCCAGGCTTCGAGCACTTTTACCTACGACACCCTCTACCAACTGGTCAAAGCCAGCGGACGAGAAAATGCGCGCCACCCCGGTGGCGCCAGTACCCCTGCGGCGGTGCTCTTCGACACAACGGACACGCAGCAATGGCGCAACTACACGCGGCACTATCAGTACGATGCCGGCGCCAACCTGGTACAGATGCAGCATGTACCTTCTGCCGGCCAGGGCTACACCCGGCGTATGTCCGTGTCACAAACCAGTAACCGCAGCCAGATGATTGAGCCTGGTTCTCTGCTGGCTTCAGGCGAGGCGTTTGATGCCTGTGGTAATCAACGGGTCTTGGTGCGTGGTCAGGCCCTGGAGTGGAATGTGCGCAATCAACTGTGCCGTGTCACCAGCGTGCAGCGCACCAATGGTGAGAATGATGAAGAAGCCTACGTCTACGACGGTCAGGGGCAGCGGGTTTTCAAGCGTAGAACGACCCGGGCCGCAAACCTCACCCATGTGGATGAAGTGCGTTATTTGCCGGGGCTGGAGCTGCGCCTCAACCGGGCCACGGGAGAGCGCTCAAGTGCCTTGACGCTGCAAGCAGGCCGCACCGGGGTGCGTTTACTTGCCTGGGAGCAGGGGTTGCCCGATGGGGTCGAGAATGAGCATGTGCGCTTCAGCCTTTGCGATCACCTGGGCAGCGGCGTACTGGAGCTTGATGAGCGCGCGGCACTGCTCAGCCAGGAGGGTTTTTACCCGTTCGGGGCGACGGCATGGTGGGCGGCGAAAAGCGCGCTTGAAGCCACATTCAAGACCCTGCGTTACTCGGGCAAGGAACGCGATGCATCCGGGCTTTACTACTACGGTTTGCGTTATTACGCGGCCTGGCTCCAGCGTTGGGTCAGTGCAGACCCGGCAGGGACCATCGACGGCTTGAATGTTTATGCCATGGTCGGTAACAACCCGATAAATCGGATAGATCCTGATGGGCGGGAAGAAGATCTACCCCAACGCTATCGGGTCGTTGCCGGTCTGAGCCTGATCGTCATTTTTACCGCCCTTGGCTATGCCTTGGGCTGGCTGTTTAATGCTGCTCAAGCCGTTGCAGGACTGGGGGCAGTGGCAGGCTCGGCACTCTTTGCATTGAACCGGTATCTGGATTTGGCCGAGGCGCAACAGCCAGCACCAGGCCTCACGGATGCGCAGGAGTATGAGCTGGCGCAAAGCGTCACGGAAAAAGCCCTGGAGTTTGCCCGGGACATGGCGCTGAGCCCTGAAGAAACAGTCAAGCTGGTCAACTTTTTTTACAGCCAGCACAGTCAGGTTCTGCAGAGCACAGGTGTGGCGTTGGCGGTTTACCCCACCGTGCGTGGTGACCTATACGGATATGTCGTGGGCGTCGAGTATCGGGAGCGTTTGCGCGCTGTAGTGGCATCAGGGCGGCCACCCACCCGTGAGCTGAGGCATCTTGGCGTTCGCAGTCTGTTGCTTCGTGCACACCGGGAACCACAGGCCGCAGGCCCGTCGAGCGCCACGGGGACACCCGAGGCAACGGCCATGACCCGATTGCCCGGTAAAAGCGCGGCCGCAAAAAAACAGCCCCTGCAAAGCGCGAGGCCGGTCGCCGCTGCGCTCCCGCCCCCCCGTTCGCCTGCCGCCCTGACGATCGATGATTCAGCGGTGACACCTTTGCCAGCGGGCTCTGCGGGTATCAGTATTGCCCTGACCTTAAGCCATTTGCGCGAGGGGCGTTTGCGGTCGATTAACTGGCACCCCCATAGCGATCGATTAATGTCCGCTGACCTTATTGGCTATAACAACAGCCGCAGGCGAGGCGCCTGGCGCCTGATGTTCGAGCGCACGGGGAGCGCTGCCTACCGCGTTGTGGGGATACGAAATCCGCACTGAGGCACATACCCTTTTGAGCCGGGTGCTGTGTTTGCCGGCAGCGGGTTGGGCAGTTGGTTCAACTCGGTTCCTTCAGGCAATACCGGCTTGGCACCTCGCCCAGCACCCGGCGAAAGACGCTGGTGAAAGCGCTCGGGCTGCTATAGCCCAGATCGGTCGCCACTTGCGTAACGGCCTCGCCATGGCCCAGGCGCACCACTGCTGCCAACAGGCAGGCTTGCTGGCGCCACTCGACAAAACTGATGCCGGTTTGCTGGCGAAACAGGCGGGTAAAGGTACGGCGGCTCATGCCAACCTGCCGGGCCATATCATCAATCCCGATATCCAGCGACGGCTGCTCCAGCAGTGTGCGGCAGGCCCGCGCCAGCCTGGGCTCACCCGGTAGCGGCGCATTGAGCGAAAGGGGTGGCATCTCGGCTATTTCGTGGAGCAGCAGATTCATCAGCAGCCCCTCTCTGCGGGTTTCGTCATAGAGCGCCGGAATATCCGTGGCCTGGATCAATAACTGGTGCAGCAGCGGCGATATGCCGAAAACCTGACAATGCGCCGGCAGCCCAAGGCGCACAGACGCGGGCTCGCGGATATAGGTGTTCAGCAGGGTCACCGGGCCGTTCATGCTCATTTCGTGGGGCACCCCCGCCGGTACCCAAATGGCCCGTTGCGGCGGTACCACCCAGTTGCCCTGGTCGGTAAACACCGTGATGACACCGCAGGCGGCATAGGCAAACTGCCCGCGGTTATGCCTGTGCAGGGCAAAGCGCTGCCCGTCGGCATAGTCAATGGCCGTGACCACAGCGTCGCGGGGGATATTTTCGCAGGTGTCGGATTCAAATTCGCCCATGGCCCGAATTTAATGATCTTTGACCTGATAGTGCAAGCGGGCCGATGCGGCAAGTGTGCATAGTGGCATTTTGGGTGGCGCATGACGCCGCCCTCCTTGCCACTGGAAGCCCCCCTATGCAAAAGAAACATCTGATCCTGGCCGTGCTGGTGACGGCCGTTTGGGGGCTGAACTTCCCCATCACTAAACTGGGCCTGGCAGCTATCGATCCGCTGTTGCTAACAGCGCTGCGTTTTACCCTTGCGGCGTTGCCGTGGGTATTTTTCGTCAAACGGCCGCCGATTGCCATCAAGTGGCTGGCTGCTTATGGCTTGATTTTTGGAGTGGCCATGTGGGCCCTGATCAATCTGGGTATTGAATGGGGCGTGCCCCCAGGAACCGCTGCGTTGCTGATCCAGTTCAGTGCTTTTTTCACCCTGGGCTGGGGGGTATTGCTGTTTCGCGAGCGTCTGGGCTTCGGCCAGATACTGGGGATGGGGCTGGCACTGTTGGGGTTGATCAGCATCATTGTGGCCAGCCCCGGCCGGGGCACGACCCTGGGTTATGGCCTGTTGCTGATCAGTGCTCTGAGCTGGAGTATCGGCAACGTCATTATCAAACAGTCGAAAGTGCGGGAGATGTTCGCCTTTGTGGTGTGGGCCAGTGTGTTTGCGCCGCTGCCGCTGTTGGCACTTACCTGGTTTGCCCACGGATCTGCGCCTTTTACCTCTTTGGTCACCCACTTTGAGTGGGTGGCGTTGTTTTCCCTGTTGTTTCAGGTCTACGCGGCGACGCATTTCTGTTACTGGGGCTGGAATCTGTTGCTGCGCGAGTACCCGGTATCCAGGGTGGCGCCGCTGTCCCTGCTGATTCCGGTTTTCGGGATCGCAGGTTCGATGCTGATGCTGGGGCACAAGGTTGGGTTCAATGAAGGGCTTGCGATTGTGCTGATATTGGCGGCGCTGGCGGTGGGGTTTGTAAAAGGGCCGGGGCTTAGTCCGAGATTTCAGTTACCGGGATGGCCTGGTCGTCAGAAGTCTGCGCGGCGCTTTTCTTCTCTCGACGATCGTTGATCCATTTGCCGACCTGTGCCGGGAACTCGGCGGGGGATTTTCGGCCGACCTTTCGGGCAAGATCAAGAATGGTTTGTTGGGCCAGGGCCTCTTCCATGCGCTTTTGTGCCGTCATCATCGCCGCGTGAACCGAACAGTGGCCGTCCAGCGCCCAGGCAGGCGGCGAGCCTTCGAAGAGTGCGCAGCGGCCACGAATTTCCCGGCAATCGAAAATAAGCTTTTGGCCGTCGATAGCGTTGACGATATCGAGAATGCTGATTTCGTCAGCAGGCCTGGCCAGTTTGAATCCGCCGCGCACGCCTTCGGTGGCCACGACCAGTTTGGCCTTGGCCAGCTTGGTGAAGATCTTCGCCAGATAGTCCTGAGGTACGCCTTGCAACTCTGCAAGATCACGCACGCTCGCCTCACGGCTTTCGCCGCCATCGCCTACCAAAAAGAGCAGGCAGTGAATGCCGTACTCAACGCCCGCGCTGTAAAGAGACATCAAAATCTCCGACTGAATTAGTCGCATATTTTAGCAGTGATCAGTCAGGCGAGCAACGCTCCTTGGGCGTGACAGCAGTGGCATGGACCACAAATAAAGATTGCTCTCTGTAACTACGACTAATATAGTCGCCGTTATTGAGGTTCGGTGGTGATCGTCATTCGGGGTTGCTTTGCTCGGGCTTCTCATCAGGGGATAAAAAATGAAACAGCAGATTCTGATTATTGGCGCAGGCTTCGGTGGCATGTGGACCGCTTTGAGTGCAACGCGGCTGTTGGATATTCACTGCCACAACCAAGTCGAAGTGACCGTGCTGGCCCCCCAGGCCGAGCTGCGCATACGCCCGCGTTTTTACGAGCCTGAAGCGCACCGGCTGGTCGCGCCCATTGGCGAACTGCTCGACGCGGTAGGTGTCACCTTTATCAAGGGCGCTGCAGAGACCATCGACGTGCAGCAAAAACATGTGGTTTACACCGATGCCGCAGGCGCCAGACAAATTCGTCCCTACGACAAACTGGTCCTGGCTACTGGCAGCGGCCTTGCGCTGCCTGACACCCAAGGTGTGCCGCAATACGCCTTCGACGTGGACCAGATCGAGCAAGCCATACGCCTGGAAAACCACCTCAAATCCCTGGCAGAACTACCACCAAGCCGTGGTCGCAACACGGTGGTTGTGGCGGGCGGAGGCTTCACCGGCATTGAAACGGCAACCGAAATGCCGGCCCGTCTGCGCGCCATACTGGGCGAGCATGCAGATATGGAAGTGATCATCGTGGATCGGGGTGAAAAAGTCGGGGCTTCACTGGGCGCCGAAATCAGCCAGTCGATCGCCGAAGCCAGCGATGAGCTGGGGGTAACCTGGCGCTTGAAATCGTCTGTGGTAGCCGTCGACGAGCAAGGCGTAACCCTGGGTGATGGTCAACGAATCGAAGCGAAAACAGTGATCTGGACCACCGGTGTACGGGCCAGCTCGCTGACGGCGCAAATCCCGGGGGAGCGTGATGGGCTTGGGCGTCTGCATGTGGACGCGCACCTTCAAGTCATAGGCCAGCAAGACATCTTCGCCACCGGCGACGTGGCTTATGCCGCCACGGATGACCTGGGCAACCATGCCCTGATGACCTGCCAGCACGCCATCGTCCTGGGGCGCCACGCGGGCAATAACGTTGCTGCGCAGATACTGGGCGTAGCCCCGGTTGCCTACAGCCAGCCCAAGTACGTTACCTGCCTGGACCTGGGTGGCTGGGGAGCGGTCTACACCGAAGGCTGGGATCGCCAGGTCAAGTTGACCCGCCAGGAAGGCAAAGCGCTGAAGACACAGATCAATACGGTGTGGATCTACCCGCCGGCTGCCGACCGCGATGTAGCCTGGGCGGCAGCGGACCCATTGATACCGATTGCCTGAAATATCAGGGTGCTTAACCCTGCGCGCTTTCGGTGGCCGGGCGCAGGATATCGCGGCATCCCAGCTCGTGGCTGATATCCATGCGCCGATGGGCAATACGCCAGCCGTCTGATGTTGAAACCCAGCGATCCTGATATTCGGCCAGCGATTCATAGGTCAAGCCTTGCATATTGCCGGCGCCGCGATGGGCTGCGCGGACATAGATGCGGCTCACGATCGTTGAATCGCTGGACTCGACCAACAGATTGCCGAGCAAGTGCTGGGAAGGCCCGCAGCCCTCAAGGTGCACGCGGATCATGGCCACAATCGGCCCGCGACCTTGAAGCTGATGCAAACCGCCATAGTCGGCAGTCGCTTCCTGGAGGAACACATCATCCATGGCAGCCCAGTCGCGCTGATCACAAGCCCGTGCATAGCGAGAAAGGACTGCATTGAGCTCGCGCTCAAGCAGCAATTGTTTGATGTCCATCTTGTCCCCTTTATTTCAGTCTGCCGGTTGGGTTGGCGCTGAGCTGATGCTCGGCCTGACTGGGGGAGGGGCTCATCGTTCGTTTGGACTATTTGTGGGTTGTGTGGGCCGGGTATCTCAGGTCTCAACAAAGAGTCCTGAACGTCCAGGCAGGGCGGGGTGCATCGGGCATCAGTTGCTAAGCGCAGAGAATCGTTGTGGGCGAGCGATTGAAGCAGAGCTGCCACGAAGGGCGACTTTGGCACGGGCAGCTGCCATTTCAAGCATCTCAGGGGCAGCTGCATAGACTGCATCAACCTGGCGTTCACGCGAGCTGCTTTTAAGGCTCATCATTTGCGCAAAGCTAAGGTTTTTTGAATGCTGGTGGCCGCTGATCATGGCAAAAGTACCCACAAGGGTGGAAAACATTGACTTGAAAAAGTTATCACACGCACCTAGCGCATTAACAAGCGAAGGACTGTGATTGAAAGGCTTTAACCAACGAAATGCATAGCCTGTAGCTGATTTTTGCGGCCGCTTGCGACCTGGGTGGCGTTATGAATTTCGGGGCGTTCTTAAGAGCTATATGTCACTGAATCCCAGGCACAAAAAAAGACGTCCGAGGGCGTCTTTTTTTGTTGAAGTGGTGGGCCGGGGACGTTTGAACTGGCCTGTAATATCCCTGTAAACATTGGGTTTGGTGTGGGCGTGTGAATTAAGGCATACACAGTGGCATACACGCTGCTGGTTGCTGTGCCGTGTCAGGCAAGAAAATGACCAGTAATCACATTCCTGCATCTGATCGTTACGCGTAACGCTGGCGGATGGAATCCTCGTTGAGCATCTGAACCCGCGTCCAACATTCCGAAAGTGCCTTGCGTAACGTTCCCACCAACTCAGACCAACCTGTCGGTTGTGGTGTCAGCAGGGCGGATTCAGTCTCCGTTTCATCGAATCTGGGGTGAGACCCTTATTGGCTGGGGCTTTGGTTGCTTCAACTAAACAACAACCAACGTTTGAAAATGGGTCATATGTAGGAAACGAGCGGGCCTCGAATTACCCCCTAGGGGGCGGTATGGCCGGGAGTACCTTTTGATTTTTTGTCCGGCTGCGCGCATGGCTCGCTCTGCCATTTTGCGCAGAATTGGGCTTGATCGAGCGGCACCTGTTTTGCCCTTATTCCTCCAGTCGTGCCCTTTTTATGCAGTCGTGCCCATGTAAAAGGGTGGGCACAACTGAGGGCACAAGGGCACGACTGGGAAAAATGGCCTGCTCAACTCTACATCCAACAGGTGTGCCGTCCCCGATTTGCTGGGCCTGCATCAGGTCTTGAGGAGTCGCGGACTTCATCGTTTTGCATCCTCCCTTGGGATGGATACTGAGAATCGCTGGAGCCCCCGCCGTTATTGGTTTGCGCAGGTGATGCCTTTACCGCGTGTCTCGCATATGTCCCACCGTGCACGGCGGTGAAGCCGTGGTGGTCGAGGTGCTGGTGCCAGGTCTCCAGGGCGTGGCGTTTCATGCCCTCGGCGGTGGTGTGAATGTAGGTCGCGTCCAGGTCTTTCATGGCGTGGTTCAGCAGCATTTCGCCCACCATGTAATCCACGCCCAGATCAGCCCAGGCAGTACGTGCCACTTTGCGCAGGTCATGGCTCGACCATGCCCCCTTGGCCAAGCCGGCAAACAGGGTACTGGCGTTGGTGGCACTGATCGCCGTACCAGAGCGTCCAGGGAACAGGAGCGGACCTTGATACCCTGCTGTTTGCTGCATGGTCCGGTAACGCTCGATCAGGGCGCAGACTTGCTCGGTCAGTGGCAGCGTGTGTTCGGCTTTGGTCTTGGTGTCCGGTGCGGGGATAAACCACTGGCGGGTGGTGAGGTTGAGGTTCTTCCAGCGAGCTAGCCGCGTTTCGCCCAGACGGGTGCCATGACAAAGCATCATCAGCGCGAGCATGGATTCCAACGGCGCATGCTCGATCCGCTCGGTCAGGTCATGCAGTAGCGTTGGTAGGTCATCACCGCGTAACCGGGCGGGCTTGGGCTTGATTCGGGTTTGTACGAAGTCGGTGTACTTGAGGTCGGCCATGGGATTGAGGGTGATAAGGCCAAGGCGCATGGCTTGTCGGAAGGCGACAGCCAGCACGCCATACACCGAACGCACGAATGACAGCGCGTAACGCTCTTGCATAGGCCACATCAGCAGGCGGTCGAGGCTGGCACGATCAAGGCTGGCCAACGGTACATCCTGAAGACGTGGAGTCAGGTGACAACGCAACGCTGATTGCGCACTGGCTTTGCGTTTGGCCGACAACCCCCGGTCACGGCCCATACGATCAGCGTACCAGTTCAGCACTTCGCCTACTGTGTGCCAGGCGGTGGTGGTGGAGGCTGCTTTGGGGTCGACCACGCGTCGTGCCAGGATCGTCGGCAGAGTGCTAATCATCAGTTTGGCATTGATGCTGGGATAATTACCCGCTTTGCCCCACTTGCCGCGCACTACGACATGCCAGGCGCCCTTGTTGCGGTCGGTGGTGGAGTAGCGGAATCTGAGTTCTGGGTGACGGATGTCGCGCAGCTGACGAACTTCGCCGCCAGCATGGCGGCGAATCTCGGCATCGCTAATAGCGACAGTTAGGGTCTTTGACTTTAGCTGCGTCATGCCGCAAGGCTACTGGCGATCAGCCGACGTTCACTTTAGCGCGGGCCAAGCCGCGATAATCCAGCGGTGCTACCCCGGCATCAATTCGCACTTTGAGGCTGATGCCGTCCACCGACCAGCCCTCCTGCTCCTCCAGGTAAGGCGTATCGAGGCCATCCAGGTACGCCACTTCAATAGTGTCCGAGCCTTGCTCTGCCGCTACGAACCAGTACGGTGTCGGCAACCGGTCGAGGCGGCTTTCGACGATAAGCTGCCCCATCTTGCTCACAGGGTTGGCAATCCCGCTGTTCATCTCTACTCCAGGCAACGAGGTGCTATTGAGCACCTGCATGGCGGCCGATTCGAGGCCAGCAGGAACGATAACGAAGGCGGGCGAGATGTTCAGCGCCGTGTCGAAGTCGTCTTTCTGCAGGCGCATCTTGCGGCGCAGTTCGCCCAGGATCGCCGGGGACATTGAGGCGGCTGTTTCGTCGATGTTGCCGTGCGCCTCGCTGAACAGCGGGTTGCCATCGACAAATTTCGCGTTCGTGGTCAGTACCGAATAGACCAAGTCGCCAATGGTGCGGCTGGCCGAGCGGCCCAGTTGAGCGGGGAGCGAGCTGAACGCGCTCAGGTCATCGTTGATGATCGCCTGGCGGGTGATGCTAAACAGTCCGCCATAGGTCGCGAGAGCGATCGGGGCGCCCCGGTCGTTACAGGTAACATATTTGTACTCGGCCCCCTCGAGGACTTTAGGCAGCGTTGGGAAGCCGGACATGCCGACTCGGCGCGCCGTGTGGAAGTTACTCAATGAGCCTTTTTTGGTCCAGCGCTGGAACGTCTCACCGCTTGACTCCCAGCCACGCAACATCGCCTTTTCCGAAACGTCCATCAGCACATTGCCGAAATCGCTAGTGGTATGTGTAAAGGCTGCCCCCACCAACTGCATTTTTGAGCTGTAACTGGCGACGCCTACGCCGCGCTCAGTCAGTGCGGCGCGCGCCATCTCTGCCAGGGACATGGTGCGGAAGGGGTTGTTGTTGTCTTGCGCTTTAGCAATTCCGAGACGTGCGGTCAATGCATCGACCATGCCGTCACGCACAATGTTGCCGTTACCGATATGGCCATGTGCGCAAATCAGCGTGCTACCGGTTGGAGTGGTGCCTTCGCCCAGGGCGGCGAGTATTTTTTCGTTAACTTGCTCAGAGGTGTACTTCATAAATTCTTTACTCGCTTTAATGCGCTGAACGCCTTCGAAATTCTCAAAGCCCACCGTGAGAGCGCTGAACATATCTAAACGGCGTTTATGATGGGATTCGCGGCTGCCAGTAAGCCGCAGCAAGCATTGCGTGGCGGCTTGAGGGGTTTGAACAACAGTTGCCAGGAATGACATGGCTGTAGCGGCCAAGCGCGGCTTACTGCGCTCTGCATCGTCGATACGGTGCGCGAATCCAGCCTCTACGGCTTCATAAGCGTTGAACCACGTTTCAGCGCCCATGATTGCCGCCACCCTCTCACCACTGAGGCCCGTTCGCTCTGTATAGAGCGCCACCATTTCGCGGCTTGCCACATCGAGAGTGTCTGCGGTCTTTCGCATCTGGGCGGCATCGCCAGAGGCGACGGTCCAGGGGTTGTGAACCATCATCAAGCTGTGCTCGGCCATCACAATTTCATTGGCCGCAAGCGCCACGATGGTGGCCGCGCTGGCGCACAAACCATCGACGATGGCAGTGATATGCCCCTTGTGTTTACGCAGGATGCTATAGATCGCCAGTGCGTCGGTTACGCTGCCGCCGGGGCTATTGATATGGACGGTTATCGGTAGTTGACCGACCACCATAGCCTTGACTTTCTGAGCGGTGACCTCATCGATCACGTCATAGATTTGAATGTCCATGATCAGACCTCGGTGTCGGTCTGATCTTCCCATGGGCGCGGGAGCGGGGCTGCTACGTGGTTGCACCATTTGCGGATCGCATGGCGGGCGAGTGCTGGAAGGGAAAACATCGGGGCGTAGTCCCCGGCTTCGAGGTCGAGCCGGAGCTTGAGCAATTTCAGGTCGCGGACACAATCCTCGTCCAGGTGGATGCTCATTCCTGCTTTTCCAGCTGCTAACGGATTTTTAAGTTTTGGGCGTTTTGGGCGTGCGATCTTTTTCATGGTTCGTCCGAGTGTTTGGGTTCTCTAACCGATCTAATAAAGATCAGCTTTCTAAGAACCCTTACACTGGATGCGCGATGCTTCCTTGTCAGCGTAGTAGTTCGCCGTTATTGGACGGTTTCCGTCGCGAAGCGGCTGATATCAACGATTTTGTAGAACCTTCGGTTACCCCGCCGCACATAGGGGAGCGGGGGATTCCCGGCTGCAGCGAGACGACGAAAGTAGGACGGTGCATAGCCCAGCATTTCGGCGGTGGCGTTTTCCGGTACCAGGCCGCCCAGCAAAGGGACCACGTTCAGCCGCTGCAAGTGGATTAGGATTTCGTCGTCAATACTCATGGCGCCACCTCCGCATCTGGCCAGCGCCAGCGAACTTCGGCCAGCGCTTCGTTACGCGTAACGGGTACACCCACCATCGTGCAAATTGGTCGTTCACCCCGAATTACTCTCCAGTGACAGCGGCGCTCAATCCCGTCATTCGCGGCCAGCTCGGCCAGCAACTCAAGACGGTGAGCGCGGATGTACTTTTGCAGGTCATCTGTGACCAGCGACCTGGGTGACACCACCACCCGGTTTCCCTTCTGGCGTGCCGACAAGCCGTGTTGCGCTAAATAGTCGATGGCGGTGCTCATATCGCCACCTCATCCGCGCCCACCTCGGCTTCTTCATCGCCATGTATGGGCGACATTTTTTCCTTGTGAGGAAAGGCGGCGTATTCACCAGTCGCTTGCGGCAGTGACCAGGTGCTTACCATCTCTGCACCATATCCAGTCCTGGCAGTAGTGATCGACAGATTCTCCCGGGCCTTCCTGGTCTGCTTTGGTGTATACCCGTTGACGGCCATCAATCGCTGGGCCTCCCGTGACGGCAGCGGCCCGCTACTCAGGATTCGCCGCAAGCCCTCCGCTGGATTGTCGCTGTCATCCAGGCGTTCTTCGTCGCACGCTTCGACATCGCCGAGAATCTCGCGGGCACTCCCTTCGATAACATCCCCCCATTGCACGCGGGTGGTCTCGATTCCGTCCTCGATGTCACAAGGCTCGATGGTGTAAGAAACGCCGCCCTCATCGGTGCCGATGTTGGACTTCGCCCGCGCCAGCACGCGCATGTCGGATCTTTCCTGCTTGGCGGCCACGAGCACCGTCCTGGCCAGCGCCGAGAAGGCCTGTGAGCCGATCACTCGATCTGCCGGTGACGATCCCGCGCCGCCCTTGGCAAAGTGCGATATTCCCACCACGGCACAAAGATTCTGTTCGGCAAAGTCCACCACGCCTTGCAGGGCTCGGCGCACGTCATTGGCCTTGTGCATATCGCCCTTCACCGCGCTGACGATGGGGTCGAGCATCAGCAGCGACACACCGCCGATTTCGTTTACGGTGGCCCTCAACAAGGCAATGTCGTTGGCGGGGTCGAACGGGTCAGCGTCTCCCTGGGCATTAACACGGCACTTAATAAAGTGAACGCGACTCAGGTCAGCGCCAGCAGCGGTCAGGCGAGGCACCAACGTGTCGCCTAGGTCATCCTCACTCGACCAGATCAGGGCGTTACCGGGTTCACTGCAACGACTGCCGTCCGGCCAACGCCCGCCCGTGGTGATGGTTGCGATCAGGCTAAGCAGCAGCGTAGTTTTCCCAGTGCCGCCAGCGCCCGCCAAAATGTGCAACTTTCCTTTGGCCAGCCAACCAGGCCACAGCCAGCGAATGGCCACCGGCTTGATGCTCGCGGCACTCACGGCGTTTACCTTCCATACGGCGGGGCTGTCCGCCTTCGCCCACTGTTCCGCAAAACGATCTTGAGCGCTCATTTGACCCCCAGGCGTTGCTTGGCGAGGTTGAAGCGCTGTAGATCGTCGCCGGACAACTTGCCGGCATCGAGCAGCGACTTTCCGATTAGGTATACGGCGCGCTCATGCTTAATTGCGGCAGCACTGGGGCCGCGGCGTTCGCGCTTTTGACCTGGGAATAGATCGCGCAACTCCAGTCCGATAGCAGAAACAATGTCCTGGGCCGTACATCCGGCCCAGCACTTGAGTAAAACAGTGCCGTCTGATGTTTCAGTTATTGCCAAGCTTGGGGACTTATCGTCATGTGCAGGGCAGCACGCTTTCCACTTGTTAGCGCCAGCAGCTTTAACTTTGTCGAGGCAACTAAGCACATTATCCAGGCAAGCCGATCCCGCTAGCGCAACTTGGCGCTGATTTGAAAGTTTCATGGTTAGGCCCCTGGGGTCAGGTCGTTAAGCTTTTCAAGTCTTCCCAGGACCGCAACGACTGATGCTCTCGCACTTTCAAGTGCATGGGCCAACATAAAGGCGTTACTCCCCTCAATGGGTTTTTCCCCCATTGCTGCGTCCTCAAGTAGTCCTGTTACACCCAAAATCAGCTCTGAGGCACTATTAAGAGCATCTTGGGCGTCAACTTCTGGATTAACACTAAATAGGTCCTGTTTTTTGGAAAGCTGGCCTAATGAGGAAAAGTGAACAGTAGTTGTTGTCAGGCGTTTCATTGTGCGCCCCCGGCCAACATGGCTTCAAAGAAGCGGGCGCGAGCCATTTCGGCGTTGTAACGCTGGTGGCGGACTTTGAGGCTTGATTCACTCTTGAGCTGGGCGACAGCGCGGGCACGGTGACGCTCGATTTTGTTTTGGATTTCGGGCGGAGTGAGGCTAAAAAGAAGGTTAAGCATGGGTGACGCTCCTTGATTTGAGGAGCCGCCACCTATTGCCGCGAAGCAATGAAGGGTGGCGGCTGTGCGCGGGTTCGCGGACCGGGAATCAAGGAAACCGGCACACCCGAAGGTGTCCCACGCACAGCCACCATAAAGCGAAGATACAGGCACAAAAAAAGCGCCTGCAATCGTAATGTGGGCGCTGTGGCGCCTTGGATTCATCGGGCCGCGACGCCCGGTCGCTGAATTTGCAGCGACCGCAAAACGATAACCGTGATTCTTGTCACTGGCAACCGATTTCGGCAGTCGTGCCCTTGTGCCCTCAGTAGTGCCCACCCTTGGGCATGGGCACGACTGCATTAAAAGGGCACGACTGAAGCATTTAAAATTCGGACCGCTCACCGTTTCGCATCCCCAGGGTGGTCGACTTGGGCTTTGTCTCGGGCTGCAATCCTGGATTGCAGCCATGCTTCCACCTCAGCCACTACGTAATAAGCGGCAGCTTGGCGGGAGTCACCGTCTTTGATGGGTTTAGGGAACGAACGGTCTTTTATTCTGAGCTTGGCGAGGCCGGATCGGGTCACGTCCAGCCATTGGCAGAGGGCGGGCTGACGGATCAGCCCTTTACTTAGTGGGGGATTATTCGGATGCATATGGGCCTCTGTGTGGTTGAGGCTTACCACGTTATGCACCCGGTCTAGCGGAGTCATTGCAACTTGGACAGATTCGTTTGCATTGCAAAGAAATTCAGTTCGTAGCTTTTCGCTGACGCTTGTTACCGCCAGCACCTGGCACTGCTTTGTTGGCTTGACTCAACGCATCGTCAACATTGCGTTTTCCTGCACCTGGCCATTTAAATTCTGCGATTGCATCTGAAATAAGGTGCTGCTTTGGCAAATGAGGCTCTAGTAGCTGGTGAAGCGCTGCGACTATCAGGCGCCAATTAATCGGACCATCATCACCTGACATACGTAGATGCTCACTGGTTCTCGGCACCCAAAAATGCAGGCCCGGATCGAACGGGCTCTCCCAAACGAAAGGCCGATATTCATCAAACTCATCCGCGTCAACCATTCCATGGCTGTGCAATACTGCTGGCCACTCAGGGCATGACAGCGGGTCATTCATTATCGCGGCGACATTGCAAATTTCTGGTGGCGAATACATCCGAACATAGTGCTCATCCGAAACAACTTCTACACCTCCATCCGCACGACCAACGAATACGCGCCAACGGCCATTGGCTTCCGATACATAGCTTCCACCAAGTAATGGATACGGTAGCAACTGAAAACATGGCTCTAAATCACTATTGGTTAGTCCCCCAATTAGATCCATATCAATCGAAGTAGTTACCCCATCATCAATTCCTCTAAAGTGATTCCAAATTAGGGGCTGGAAGTACTCAATCGACACAAGCCCAAAATTTCCGGTCGGATATTTCTCCCTATCTTTCGGGGAGAATTTTATATAAGCAGGCACCACCCCTGTAAGCGCGTAATCGTGCATGTCCTGGGGGGTGGCTTTTTCATCTATCAAAGCTGAAAGAAGCTGTGCAGCCTCGTCCTCAGTGATATAGCGCTTGAGCTTTAGAGGCTTGATTGCCATGTGTTTCCCTATTGCTTTTTTATAGGAGGTGTTGGCGCCATAAGTTCGGCATCAAGCTCGCTTGAGAGTCACGACGTTACTGGCGGCGAGTATGTCCAGGTGATCGGCATACCACTGCATCATGGTCGTGCGCTGGGCCAGGTACTGGGCTTTGTTGTAGACACCGGCAATCCCGTCTTTGACGTGCGATAGCTGGGCCTCAATGTGGTTTTCGTCGAAGCCGTTTTCATTGAGGATGGTGCTGGCGATATGGCGGAATCCGTGGCCGGTCTGCCGACCTTCGTAGCCAAGGCGGCGCAGAGCCATCAGGAAAACGGTATTGGAGCGCGGCTTGGTGGTATCGCTACGACCAGGGAACAGCAGCAAATAAGCTCCAGTGAGGTCGTACAGATTGCGCAGCAGTTCGACGGCTTGGCGTGGCAAGGGAACCACGTGCTCACGACGGCGCTTCATTCGTTCGGCGGGAACAGTCCACAGGCCACCATCTAGATCGAACTCAGACCACCGGGCCTCTCGCAGCTCAGACGGTCGACAGGCGAGCATAGACAGTAGGTGCAGGCCGATACGAACGTCCATCGCGCTTGGGTAGGCTCTGATAGCTCGTAATAGAGGCGGCAATTCGTCGATTGAAACGTGGGCATAGTTCTCGGCTGGCTTGGTCAGCAGGAACTTGTGCAGTCCTTCCAGCGGATTGTGAGTGGCGCGGCCGGTGACGCGAGCCAGGTCGTAAATTTCCCGGCACATGCCACGTACTCGACTGGTCTGCTCGACGATCCCGGTTTGTTCCATACCGCGCAGGAATTCCATCCATTCCATTGGCAGAACACCCTGATAGGGCCGCTTGCCGAAGACCGGAAACACATGCAGTTCCAGGGCGCCGATGGTTCGGGTTGCAGTACCCGCACTCCAGCCTTTGCGCTTGTTGGCGTACCACTCGCGTGCCAGATGTTCGAAAGTGTTATTGGCGGCTTCGCGCTCCGCTGCCTTTTGGGCGCGCTGGGTGGCGAGCATGCTGCCATCTTTCGTTGTGCTGTCGCGTAGCTCTGCCGCCTTTTGACGCGCTTGTTCGCCGGTCAACTGGTGGCTGCCTTTGCCGTAGCCGCCCAAGCCTAGCCAGGACCATTTGCCATCGGCTTTTTTGTAACGCAGCTCCCAGGATTTCTGGCCGGTGGGCTTCACTCGCAGATAGAGCCCGGCGCCATCCAGTTCACGGTAGGTGCTGGCTTCAGGCTCAAGGCTGGCCAGCGTGGTGTCTGCCATCGGACGGCGCTTAATCTCCGAACGCTTCATGCGTGTATGCCCCAGTTTCAAATTTAAGGCGAGCATACAAGCAGGCATACACGGGGTGCAATGCTGTGTGGGTTCATTCGGGAATGTCCAGACACAAGAAAGCCCGCACGGGGCGGGCTTCTTGGGGTGTTTCCGAGTCATGTGGGAACATGTGGAAACTAGCATTTGGTGGAGCCGGGGGGATTTGAACCCCCGTCCGCCAGTACTCCGCTGTCGGTACTACATGCTTAGCCGTTTCTATTAAGTTAACCCTCAGCGACCCGAAGGGCAGGGTGCTTTGGGCGAGTTGTGTAAGTTTTAGCCGATTCGTCCACAACGTACTGCACGGCGATCCTGTTCTATATGACAATCACTTCAGGTTTACAGGCATCCCCTAGTGATTGCTGGACCCGAAGGTACCAGGAGGATGGCTAAGGCAGCTTACGCTGCGAGAGCTTGACCCTCGTAGGTTTCGTCATTGGCAACTATAAGTAGTTGCAACAGTGGATTTACGAGTTCTGTTACCAACTCGGCATGCACCTAGAGTTTCGCAACCGGCGTCGAATCCTAAACGGCCCCGATGCCTGCTGTGTATAACCAGCAAGCTAGCGGAGTCTACGCCTTTCTGACGCAGAAGGCCAACCCAAAGGGGTTACTCACCACCTTTGTTGTTGTTGGCAATGTCCTGGAGCACCTGGGTGGTCAGTGAAACGCAGGCCTGGGTGCCTTCTTTGGTGCCTTTGGATTGTTCTTCCTTGGCCTGGGCGACGGTGCTGTCGATGTTGTCTTGTAAGTCGGAGCTGATTTCGCCAGAGCTGGCTACGGCGTCGTTGATCTTTTGCAGGTTGATCTGGCAAAGGTCGTCTGCCGCAAACACCGGGGAGGCCAACATCACTGCGGATATAAACAGACCAGCAAGAGCGGTACGCTTCATGGGGAAAACTCCTTGTGCACAGGGTAGGCCCGGTGTTTCCAGGCTCGGTTTTATGCCCCAAACATTGGGGCCTTAAGCCAATTGACTATAGCCACGCTCGGGAGTTCTGCCTGGGTCAGGCCATTAATTTCTGGTTTTTTTTGTGCCCGAAAGTAGAGCGAATATTTGATTTGGTGGGAGCGGGCTTGCTCGCGATGGCATCGACGCGGTGTATGGGTCACACCGCAGCGATCCTGTCGCGAGCAAGCCCGCTCCCACATTTTCAGGCCTGGGCGCTGGTGACGCGGTCTACCAGGTACACCAGGCCGTGATAGTCGATCCCGCCATGCTGGCTCAAGCCAATTTCACAGGTTCGGCTGGTGGAGATCCCTTCGCTGCAATATTGCACCGCGTCTTTCAAGGTGCGCAGTGAGTGGGCGTTCAGCTCCGGGGTGGTAAAGCCTTTGTCACCGGCAAAGCCGCAGCAATGGATACCCTCGGGGATCACCACGTCGGTGCTGCACAGCCGCGCAATGTCGATCAGGGCCTGGCTTTCGCCCAGGTGCTGGGTGCTGCAGGTGACATGCACGGCAATCGGTGCGGTTTGCGGGGTAAAGGTCAACTTGTCCACAAGGTGGGTGCGGATAAAGCGTACCGGGTCGTACAGGTCGAGGCGACTTTCCCCCAGGTCCTGCACCAGGCGCAGGGTGCAGGGGCTGGTGTCGCAGTAGATCGGGTCAAGCCCGCCACGGCTGGCATGCAGCAGTGCGCCGATCAGTTCCTGGCGCTTGTGTTCGGCCTGTTCGTTGTAACCTTTCGACGCAAACGGCTGGCCGCAGCACAGGCTGTCCATATTGTCGGGGAACACCACCTGGTAACCGGCTTTTTCCAGCAGGCCGCGGGTTTTGTCCAGCAACGACATTTGTTCTTTGTCTCCTGCCGCCGGGCCCATGACCCGCGACACGCAAGCCGCCAGGTACACCACCCGCGGGCGGGCATCCTTGACCGGCGGGGTAAAACGAATCGCCCGCTCCGGCTGGGGCATGGCGTTGGTCCACAAGGGCACGCGGCCTTTACTCGCCTTGCTCAGGGCCGATGAGAGTTTTGCCAGTCGCGGCGCCCCCAGCAGCATGCGCGCACCATTGGCCACGTGCAGGGTAAAACGTGCCCCCTGCAGTGCTGTGGTGAAGTGACTGGCCAGCCAGTCAGCCGTTTTCACACTGTCAGCGCTGCGTGCCCGGAGTTTTTTCACCAGTTCGCCGGTATTGATGCCCACCGGGCAGCGTTGCGCGCACAAACCGGTAGCTGCGCAGGTATCAATGCCTTGATAGGTGTAGGCTTTTTCCAGCTCTGTGGTGTCGATGCCGGCGCGTTTCCTGGCCTGGATATCGCGCCAGATCACAATCCGCTGGCGTGGACTCAGGGTCAGTCCCTTGGACGGGCACACCGGTTCGCAAAAACCGCACTCGATGCACTTATCCACAATTTCGTCCGCCGCAGGCATTGGCTTGAGGTGCTTGAGGTGGATATGCGGGTCTTCGCTGAGCACCACGTCGGGGTTGAGAATGCCCTGCGGGTCGAGCAAACGCTTGAGCGTCCACATCAACTGGTAGGCGTCGCTGCCCCATTCCAGCTCGACAAAGGGCGCCATATTGCGCCCGGTGCCGTGTTCTGCCTTGAGCGAACCGCCAAACTCCACGGCCACCAGTTGCGCCACGTCATCCATAAAGGCCTGGTAGCGCGCCACTTCCTCGGGGTTGTTGAAACCCTGGGTAAAGACGAAGTGCAGGTTGCCCTCCAGCGCATGGCCAAACAGGATCGCTTCGTCGTAGTGGTGCTTGTCGAACAGCTCGATCAGGCGGTTGACGCCGATGGCCAGTTGTTCAACGGGGAAGGTCACGTCTTCGATGATCACCGTGGTGCCGGTTTTGCGCACCGCCCCGACGGCCGGGAAGGTGTCTTTGCGGATCGCCCACAGCTTGGCGTTTTCTTTAGGGTCTTCGGTGAAGTCGACCTGTTTTTCAACCGGGAAGTCGACCAGCGAGGCCATGATTTGCGCCAGTTGTTCGTGCAGCAAGGTCTGGGATGCTGCGCGGGACTCGATCAATAGCGCGCAGGCATTGGCCGACAATTGTTGTACGAAAGCCGGCATGCCGGGTTTGTCCTGCACCGAACGCAGGCTGCGACGGTCGAGCAGTTCCACGGCAGACACGGGCTGGCTTTTAAGCACGGTGACGGCGTTGCAGCAGGTCTCGACATCCGGGAACACGATCAGCGCCGAAGCCTTGTTCGGGTGGTCGATCACGGTGTCGTAGGTCACCGCGCTGATAAAGCCCAGGGTACCTTCGCTGCCCACCAGCAGGTGGCTGAGGATATCCAGCGGGTCGTCGAAATCCACCAGGGCATTAAGGGACAGGCCTGTGGTGTTTTTCAGACGGTATTTGTGGCGGATTTTTGCAGCCAGTTCAGCGTTGGCGCGGGTTTCGCGAGCCAACGTCCCCAACTGCTCGAGCAATGGCCCGTGGCTTTGGCGAAAGGCGGCGATGTTGGCGGCATCTTCGGTGTCGACCCGGGTACCGTCGGCCAGCACTACGCGCAGGCCCGCCAGGGTGTGGTAGGTGTTTTGCGCGGTGCCGCAACACATGCCGCTGGCATTATTGGCGACGATGCCGCCAATTTTGCAGGCGTTGATCGATGCCGGGTCTGGGCCGATCTTGCGTCCGAACGGGGCCAGCCAGGCGTTGGCCTGGGCGCCGATCACTCCCGGTTGCAGGCGGATTTGCCTGCCCTGGCCGCGGATTTCCTTGCCGTTCCAGTTGTCGCCGAGCACGATCAGCACCGAGTCGCTGATGGCCTGGCCAGAGAGGCTGGTGCCCGCTGCGCGAAAGGTCACCGATACCTGGTCGCGACGGGCCAGGCGCAGCAGCTCCACCACTTCATCTTCGGACTCGACGCGAATCACCAGCTTGGGGATCAGTCGGTAAAAGCTCGCATCGGTGCCGAACGCCAGGGTCGACAGCGCATCGGTAAAACGGCGGTCCTGGGGGATCAGTCGCTCGGCATCACGCACAAAGGCGGCGGGCAGGCTCATGCATCCTCCAGAATCAGCACGATCAGGTCTTTGGGGCCGTGGGCGCCGTAGGCCAGTACTTGCTCGATATCGGCGGTTTTCGACGGGCCGGACACCAGTAACGCATTGGTCGGCATGCCGGCGGTCCAGTTCATTTCACGCTGCACCTGATAAAAGTTGTCGCGGATTTCGCTGGCCTTAAGCAGGGCGAAATGCACCGGCGGCACCAGGCTCATCAGCCGTGGTTCTTCCGGGGTTGGCCACATGATCAGGCTGCCGGTGGCAGCAATTGCCCCCAAGGTGGTGGTGAGGCTGGCCGGTGTATCGTTGAACAGTTCGGCTTTCCACGCTTCTACCGGCCGGTCGTAGGCTTTAAGTGCTGGCAACCCGGGGTTTTGTGCCCAGTGTTCGCTGACCTTTTGCCCGTGCGCTGTAGTCGGTGCGATTAGCAGGCTTGGCAACTGACGGTCGGTGACCAATTGCGCGAGCAATGCAGGCCAGCCTTGCTCGGTACTGAGGTGGATTTCAGTGTGGACCGCTTCCATCAGCTTGCGCAGTTGCGGGATACGTTGCTCCGGGGTGTAGGTCCAGGGCTCTGTGACCAGCACTTCGTCAAAATTGTCAGGCACCGGTGTGGTGCCCGTCAGGCTTTTACGCAGTTTATTGAGGATGTTTTGCTTGGCGCTCATCGTGTTTCTCCCGACTTTTTCGCCAGATGCTCGCGGGCCATATCGTGCAGCGAACGGGCGGCGGGTTTGGGCGCGCTGTGGTTTTGCGTCCACGGGCCTACCTTGCTCGGCGTCAGGGCGCGCAGACGGGTAGCGGCTTTCAGGAAGGTGCGGTAAAGCGCGGGTGAGCTGTTGAGCTTGGCCCACATATTCCAGATCAGGCGCTCTTTACGCGAATACTTGCTGCCCTGACCACGCATGATGCGCGGTACGGTATCGGGGGCTTTGACGTTTTCTTCACGCAGGCGCCGCAGCAGGGCCGGGATCGGGATTTTTACCGGGCACACTTCGCCACAGGCACCGCACAGCGACGAGGCGCTCGGGTGATCCGGGACTTTGTTCAAGCCCACCATATGTGGCGTGATGATTGCACCAATCGGGCCGGGATACACCTCACCGTAGGCATGACCGCCAATGCGGGTGTAAACCGGGCAGTGATTCATGCAGGCACCGCAGCGAATGCAGTTGAGTGTCTGGCGCAATTCGCTGTCGGCAAACGCCTGGCTGCGACCGTTATCGAGCAGCACCAGGTGCACTTCTTCAGGGCCGTCCAGCTCGCCGGGTTTGCGTGGGCCGGAAATCATATTGACGTAGGTGGTGATGGGCTGGCCAAGGGCCGAGCGGGTCAGCAGGGACACCAGCGGTACAACGTCGCGCAGGTTCTCGACCACTTTCTCGATGCCGGTAACGGCAATATGCACCGGCGGCACCGTGGTGGACATGCGGCCGTTGCCTTCGTTTTCCACCAGCAGCAGGGTGCCGGTTTCAGCAACGGCAAAGTTGACGCCAGACACGCCGATGTCCGCTTCAAAGAATTTCTGGCGCAGTACGCGGCGGCCGATCTGGATCAGTTGATCCACGTCCTTGGTGTATTCCACGCCGAGTTTTTCGTGAAACAGGTCGGCCACTTGCCCGGCGTTCTTATGGATCGCGGGCATGATGATGTGGGAGGGTTTTTCGTTGTCGAGTTGAACAATATATTCGCCCATGTCGGACTCAAGGCATTCAATGCCCTGGGCGCCGAGTACATGGTTCATCTCCATCTCTTCGCTGACCATCGACTTGCCTTTGATCACCTGTTTGGCGGCGCGCCGGCGGGCGATGGACATGACGATTTGATTGGCTTCGTCGACGGTTTCAGCCCAATGAACCTGCACGCCATTACGGGTCAGGTTGGCTTCCAGTCGTTCCAGCAGGTCAGGCAACTTGGACAGGGCGCGGGCGCGGATGGCGTTACCCAGAGCGCGCAAGTGCTCGCGCTCATGGGCGTCGCTGAAGGCAACAGCGCGCTTGGTCATCAGAGAATCCATTGCACTGCGGAAGTTGTTTCGCAGTTGCTTGTCACCCAGGGCTTCGTGGGCGCGCTCGCGGAAGTCTTCTTCGACCGCGACGGTAGGGATCAGGGTGCTGGCGCTCATTGGCCACCTCCGGTGCGCTGCCACAGGAAACTGGCCAGATGCTGGCCGCGCAGTGATTCTTTCTGTTTTTCCAGCGAGCCGTTGATGTTCATCAGGCAGCCGCAATCGGCGGTGAGCACTTGATGGGCGCCGGTATCAATCAGGGAGCGGGTTTTGTCAGCGACCATGGCGCCGGAAATATCCGGCATGCGTACGCTGAAGGTCCCGCCAAAACCGCAGCATTCACTTTCGTGGCTGTGGTCGATGCGCTCCACATTGCCCAGTTGCGCGAGCATTTCGCGGCCGTGCAGGTGGGTGTTCATTTCGCGGCGGGCCGAGCAGGAGGTGTGCAGTGCGACCTTGACCGGGGCGCCGTGGTCCTTGAAGCGGACCTTGCACACAAACAGCAAAAATTCGGTGAGTTCAAAGGTGCGTTCAGCCAGGGCGTGAACCTTTTTCAGGGTGTCGGGCTCGTCCTTGAACAGGTCTTCATAGTGTTCGCGCAGCATGCCGGCGCAGGAGCCGGAAGGCACGACGACCGGGTAGTCTTCGGCGAACAGGGCCAGTTGCGCACGGGCCACTTCCCGGGCCTGCTCGGTGTAACCCGAGGTGTAGGCCGGTTGACCACAGCAGCTCTGGCCTTGGGGATAATCGACGTCGATACCTTCGCGCTCGATCAGGTGGATGGCATCCATCCCGGCTTCGGGGAAGAACAGATCGACCACGCAGGTGCCGAACAGGTAGACCTTGCGCGGTTTTTGCGCGGGGTATTGGCGGGGTACAGGCAAGGGCGGGGCGACACGGGTCGCATTCGGCACGGCGTTGTAAAAAAGCTCGCTCATCAGGCGTCTCCGGGTGGTCCCGGTTATGTGTCCACCGAGGTGGACCGGGTCGTGAATTACTGACGCCGGGGCTGTGCCCCGGCGACATTAACGTGCAGTAACCATAGCGCTTATCAGTGAACCAGCATGCCGGTGAACCAGTAGGCCTGGGCCAGGGTGATCAGGCCGACGATGGTGGCGAAAAACAGACTGTGCTTGAGGGTGAAGCGGAACAGGTCCGATTCTTTGCCCACCAGGCCGGTCGCCGCACAGGCGACAGCGATCGATTGCGGGGAAATCATCTTGCCGGTCACGCCGCCACTGGTATTGGCAGCCACCATCAGGGTGTCGCTCACGCCGATCTGGTGCGCGGTGGTGGCCTGCAACGAGCTGAACAGGGCGTTGGACGAGGTGTCGGAACCGGTCAGGAACACGCCCAGCCAACCGAGGAACGGCGAGAAGAACGGGAACGCGGCGCCAGTACCTGCCAGTACCAGGGCCATGGTCGAGGACATGCCCGAGTAGTTGGTGACAAAGGCAAAGGCCAGCACCATACCGATGGAAAGAATCGGCCAGCGCAGTTCGTAGAAGGTTTCTTTTAAAGTGGTCAGACCAGTCTTGATGTCGATCTTCAGGATCAGCATCGAGATCAGTGCCGAGAAGAAAATCGCCGTGCCGGTGGCCGAAATCGGATCAAGTTTGAACACGGCGGCAATCGCGGTCGGCGCGTTGACGATAGGGGCGGTCTTGATCACCAGTTGATCAAGGTGCGGGATCGCGAAGTTGAACACCCAGCCGTACATCGAGCCACCGGCAGAGAACATCGCCTTGAACGGTTTGAGGGTCCAGATGGTGACCAGCACGGTAAGGATCAGGAACGGTGACCAGGCTTTCAGAATCTGCATCAGGCTGTAAGGCGAAGCCATCAGATTGGTCGGTTTACCGAAACCACCTGCGCTCGCGGTAACAATTACGTCAGAGCTAACGCCAGCAATTCGTGCACCTGCGCTACGTTTTGGCTGCCAGACTTTCAGAAACAGGGTCAGGCTGACCAGGCTGGCCAAGGCCGAGGTGATGTCCGGCAGTTCCGGGCCAATGTAGTTGGAGGTGTAGTACTGGGTGATGGCGAAGCTCAAACCGGCCACCAGGGCTGCGGGCCAGGTTTCACGCACGCCGCGCAGGCCGTCCATCATGAATACCAGCCAGAACGGCACGAACAGCGACAGCAGTGGTAGCTGGCGACCGGCCATGGCGCCGATCTTGAACGCGTCGATTCCGGTGACCTGACCCGCCACGATGATCGGGATGCCCAGGGCGCCAAACGCGACCGGGGCCGTGTTGGCGATCAGGCACAGGCCAGCGGCGTACAGCGGGTTAAAACCCAGGCCTACAAGCAGTGCTGCTGTAATCGCTACCGGCGCACCGAAACCGGCTGCACCCTCAAGGAAAGCACCGAAGCAGAAGCCAATCAGCAGTACTTGCAGGCGCTGGTCGTCGGTGATCGACAGCACGGAGCTGCGGATGATTTCGAACTGGCCGCTTTTGACGGTCAGTTTGTAGAGGAACACCGCGGCAACGATGATCCAGGCAATTGGCCACAGGCCATAGGCAAATCCGTAGCCCGCTGCTGCGAAGGCCATATCGACAGGCATCTGGAAGGCAAAGATGGCCACCAGAATCG
The DNA here is from genome assembly GCF_009600035.1 of Pseudomonas sp. FSL R10-2964. Taxonomy (NCBI): domain Bacteria; kingdom Pseudomonadati; phylum Pseudomonadota; class Gammaproteobacteria; order Pseudomonadales; family Pseudomonadaceae; genus Pseudomonas; species Pseudomonas sp. FSL R10-2964. The sequence continues at coordinate 98,893 of NZ_WIWH01000004.1, forward strand.
ACAGGGCAAGGGTGATGCTGCCGGCGACGTGGCCTTTGAGACGGAACACGGCCAAGGCGAGGAAGAAGAATACGATCGGGACGACGGCCGCGAGAGCGGACAGGCCGAGGCTGCCGAGCGGGTTGTAGAGCTGTTGCCAGGTTTGCATATGGGGTGGCCCCTAATTGTTATTGGTCGATGCTGCAGACTGTGTTTGGTATATTGGTATTACCAATTTACAATCACTGTTGGCTAGGTTAAAAGCCTTATGAGGCATGTGTCAATTTGCCGCCTCACAAACTTTCGTCGGGGTGTTCGTTGTCCGGGCATCTGATGGGGTTTTTAGCGGTGTTTCTGATGGGTGTATGCGTGGCGCCAATCGGCGAGAATAGCGGCCCCCGGCGCGTGGTCGGGAGGGTGGAGAGCAGTTATGGGGTTTGATCAGATCCGGCAGCGCCGTTTGTCGGACGATATTGTCGAGCAGCTCGAGGGCATGATCCTCGAGGGCACGTTGAAGTCAGGTGAGCGCTTGCCTGCCGAACGTGCGCTGGCGGAGCAGTTTGGGGTGTCGCGCCCTTCGTTGCGGGAGGCGATCCAGAAATTGTCGGCCAAGGGGCTGCTGGTCAGTCGCCAGGGTGGCGGCAATTATGTGGCAACATCCCTGGGCTCGACCTTTAGTGATCCTTTGTTGCAACTGTTGGAAAGCAACCCTGAAGCGCAGCGCGATCTGCTTGAGTTTCGTCACACGCTTGAGGCTTCGTGCGCTTTTTACGCGGCATCGCGTGCCACCGAGATGGACCGTGAGCGGCTGCGGCTGGCTTTTGAACGGTTGCAGGACTGTTATGCACGGGTGGATGAAGTCAGTCGCGCAGAAGAGGGGGAGGCCGATGCCAACTTCCACCTGGCCATTGCCGAAGCGAGCCATAACGCGGTGTTGCTGCATACGATTCGCGGGTTATTCGACCTGCTCAAGCGCAACGTGGTGACCAATATTGGTGGCATGTACAAGCAGCGCAGTGAAACGCGCGACATGCTGATCAGTCAGCATCGCGAGTTATATCTGGCGATTATCGAGGGCAGGGCGGAAGACGCCCGGGAAGTGGCGAGCCGTCACCTGGTGTATGTGCAGGAAGTGCTGGAAGAAGTGCGTCAGGAAGTTCAGCGCATGGGGCGGGCCGAGCGGCGCAATGGCTTGTAATTGTTGATGCAAACCCTGTGGGAGCGGGCTTGCTCGCGATTCATGCAACTCGGTATTCAGGTATACCAAGTCGATTCCATCGCGAGCAAGCCCGCTCCCACAAGAGCTGAGGCAGCATCAAGACAGTTGCTCCCACGAGTACAAGGGCTGAAGAACTAGTCTTCCTTGCCCTTGTTGCGCACCGCACGTTGCAGCTCGCGATCGGAATCGCGCTCACGCTCGGTATGACGCTTGTCGTATTCCTTCTTGCCTTTACCCAGGGCAATTTCGCACTTGATCAAGTGCTTGCTCCAGTAAAGCGAGAGGCAGACGCAGGCGTAACCCTTCTGCTGCACCGAGGCAAACAGCTTTTCCAGCTCGCGCTGGTTAAGCAGCAGTTTGCGGCTGCGCGTTGGGTCGGCAATAACGTGCGTGCTGGCTGTCGTCAGAGGCGCGATATGGCTGCCGAGCAACCATGCTTCACCATCCTTGAGTAGCACGTAGCTGTCGACCAGCTGTGCCTTGCCTGCACGCAGACTTTTTACTTCCCAGCCGGCCAGGACCAGACCAGCCTCGAACCGATGTTCGATGAAGTAATCGTGTCGCGCTTTTTTATTCTGCGCGATGGTCCCTGTTGGGTGTTTCTTCTGTTTAGCCATAGGGGCAGCATTATAGGCAGTTGCGAGCGTGTCGGCTACGGGCACCTGCGTGCTTGAGCACGTAGGGTGATTCCCGGACAATGCGCCCTCTTTTTTTAGTGGTTGGGCGTAGTAACGATGTCGACAGACAAGGTTTCTGTCCACGGCAGTTGGGCAAGCCGTTGGGTCTTTATTTTCGCTGCGACCGGTTCTGCCGTGGGTTTGGGCAGTATCTGGAAATTCCCTTACATGGTTGGCGTCTATGGCGGCGGCGCGTTTGTGTTGGTGTTTTTGGCCTGTATCGCGCTGATCGGTGTGCCGGTGATGCTGGCTGAAACCCTGATCGGGCGGCGTGCCCGGCTGAGTCCGGCGAATGCCTTGAAGGTGTTGGCGGTCGAGGCGGGGCACTCGGGGCGTTGGTCGTGGGGGGCTTTTGCCGGGATGATCACGGCGCTGCTGATTTTGTCTTTTTATAGTGTGGTGGGCGGCTGGTCGCTGGATTACATCATCAATATGGGCAAGGGCGATTTTCAGGGGGCGACGGCCGATCAGGTCGGCCAGTACTTTGGTGATGTGATTTCCAATCCCTGGCGCCTCACTTTTTGGCATACCGGGTTTATGTTGCTGTCTGCGTATGTGATCGCCAAGGGGGTGGTGGCGGGGCTTGAGCGCAGTTTGCGGATCATGATGCCGCTGCTGTTTGTGCTGCTGCTGGTACTGCTGGGTTACAGCATGACCACCGGGCACTTTATGCAGGGCGTACATTTCATGTTCGACTTCAACCCCGATCGCGTACTCGACGGGTTGCTGGCCGCGATGGGCCATGCGTTCTTTTCCCTGAGCGTGGGTGTGGGGTCGATCATGATTTATGGCGCATACATGCCCAAGAATGCATCGATCTCGGGCACCGTAGTCGGGGTGGCGCTGATCGACACTTTTGTCTCATTGCTCGCTGGGCTGGCATTGTTTCCAATTGTATTTGCGTCGGGGCTCAACCCTGGCGAAGGCCCGGGCCTGATCTTCGTCACCTTGCCGTTTGCCTTCGGTAACGTGGCCTTTGGTCAGTTGATGGGCGTGGTGTTTTTTGTGCTGGTGGCAGTCGCTGCCTGGAGTTCGGCCATTTCGTTGCTTGAGCCAATGGTGGCGTACCTGGTGGAGCGCACCAGGGTGCGGCGCTTGTGGGTCACTTTCTGGCTGGCTTTCAGTTGCTGGTTTGTTGGCCTGGGCACGGTGTTTTCGTTCAATATCTGGAAACAGGCGAAGTTTTTCGTGAACGAAGATTCCGGTTTTCATCTCTATCAATGGGGCGCGGCCAGCGGTCTGGACTTCTTTGGTGTCGTCGATTTCTTCACCTCGCGTATCATGTTGCCCTTGGGCGGCCTGTGTTTTGTGGTCTTTGCAGGCTGGATCATGGGGCGCGGCGCGGTTCGTGACGAATTGTCGATGCGCAGCCCGGTGATGTTCGCCCTGACTCTTTTTTTGATGCGCTATGTGGCGCCACTCGGCATTCTGATTGTGTTTGCCGCCCAGCTGTGGAAGTAACGCTGACATGACTACCCATATCCAACGCTCTGCCTTGTTGCCCTATCCAGCCCAGGCGCTTTATGACCTGGTAAACGATGTGGCGAGCTACCCGCAGTTTTTGCCGTGGTGTTCGTCTGCCGAAATCCTGGAAAGCACTGAAGTGCTGATGCGCGCCAGCCTGGGAGTGGCCAAGGGTGGCCTGAGCCAGCACTTTGTCACCCGCAATACCCTGGTGCCCGGGCAGTCCATCGAGATGAACCTGGAAGAAGGTCCTTTTACCAAGCTGCACGGCCTGTGGGTGTTCAAACCTTTGGGTGACAAAGCGTGCAAAATCAGCCTGGACATGACCTTTGATTACGCCGGGGCCATCGTCAAGGCCACCCTGGGGCCTTTGTTCAATCAGGCGGCCAATACGCTGGTGGATGCTTTTTGCCAGCGCGCCAAGCAGTTGTATGGCTGAGCCGGTGATTGAAGTTGAGGTGGTTTATGCCGCGGTCGATCGCCAGTGCCTGCTGACCGTGGTTGTGCCGCAAGGCACCACGGTGCGGGCAGCGGTATTGGTGTCGGGCATGGGGCGCGAATTTCCCGAGGTTGACCTGGCTAATTGCCCGGTGGGGATTTTCGGCAAGCAGGTGGCTGATCCTGATACCCGGGTGCTGCAGGCAGGGGATCGTATCGAGATGTATCGAGCGCTGCTGGCCGACCCCAAAGAGATTCGCCGTCAACGTGCGGCCAAGGCTGCCGAGGCCAAGCGCCTCAGTCAGCCCTGACGGCTTTCTTGCAGGCAACAAAAAGCCCGGCATGCCGGGCTTTTTTGTACCGGGCGCTTATTGCTCGGTGGTATCCAGAGGTTCTGGCGTAGGAACCGGTACGGTTTCAACACCGTCTACGTCCTTCTGGATCTGATCAAGCAATGAACCAGGCTTGGCTGGAACTTCGCTCTTCTCGGCTGGAGCTTGAGCAGCCGGTTCGGTCACGTCTGTGCCGCCGGTTTTGCCGAGAATGGCTTCGTCGCGGCTGACGCCAGGCTTGAAGTCACCTGACAGGCTCACGAGCTGGTCGTTCTGGTTGAAGAACACACTGATGCGTTCCTGTTGGCGTTCTCCGCCGCCGGGCTGCAGGCTATACAGATAATCCCAGCGATCAGGGTGGAATGTATCGGTCAGCAGGGCATTACCCATGATAAACCGCACTTGCCGGCGGGTCATTCCCGGGCGTAACTGGTTTATCATGTCCTGCGTGACGACATTGCCCTGTTGGATGTCGATTTTGTAAACCCCGGGGAATGAACAACCGGCGAGTGCGAGCAGTCCCACAAAGGTGAAACTGGTTAGCAAGAGCTTGGTGTTTTGCATCGGTGGGCGACTTCCACTATCTTGGCTGGGACAACGTAAACGCCGATCATACCCGTATTAAGAGAAGCTGCGAAGCGGCTTCCGCGAGAAAGCTAACCATGGTTGAAAATAGCGAACTACGTAAGGCCGGACTTAAGGTGACTCTGCCACGAGTCAAAATTCTACAGATGCTTGACTCTGCAGAGCAGCGTCACATGAGCGCCGAGGATGTTTACAAGGCACTTATGCAAGCAGGCGAGGACGTAGGTCTGGCCACGGTTTACCGTGTTCTGACCCAGTTTGAGTCAGCTGGGCTGGTGATTCGCCATAATTTTGATGGCGGTCATGCTGTCTTTGAATTGGCTGATGCTGACGGCGGCCACCACGACCATATGGTCAACGTGGACAGCGGTGAAGTGATCGAGTTTTTCGACGAAGACATCGAAAAACTGCAGCACGCCATTGCAGCCAAGCACGGTGTTGAGTTGGTGGATCACAACTTGGTGCTGTACGTGCGCAAGAAGGCCAAGTAAGAGCATGTCACGCGAATTACGGTTCGCGAAACGATCGAAGGCGGCCCAAGGGCCGCCTTCGTGCTTTCTGATATCGGTTATTTCATGACCGTTCGTCGTTAAGCTGCAAGATTTTTTGCAGTGATCACCATCTTTTTGGCGTGGGCCAGGGATTCCTTGGTCAGGTCGATACCGCCAAGCATGCGGGCGACTTCTTCTACGCGCTCTTTTTTGCTCAGTTTAGCCACGGCCGTGCGGGTGGTATCGCTCTCGCGAACCTTATGGACAAACAGATGTTGATGGCATTGCGCTGCCACTTGCGGCAAGTGAGTGACCGTCAGCACCTGGCCGCGTTCGCCCAGGCGGCGCAGCAGTTGCCCGACGATCTCGGCAGTGGGGCCGCCAATGCCCACGTCCACTTCGTCGAACACCAGGGTCGGTACGCGGGAGGTTTGTGCGGTGATGACCTGAATGGCCAGGCTGATACGCGACAGTTCGCCGCCCGAGGCCACTTTGGCCAGGGCTTTGAGCGGTTGGCCGGGGTTGGCGCTCACCAGCAGTTCAACGTGTTCGAGGCCGAAGGGCACCGGGTCGCTGCTGGCTTGCGGGCGCAGTTCGATCACAAAGCGCCCGCCAGGCATGCCCAGGCGCTGGATCTCTTCTTCGACGGCACTGCTCAGGCGTGTCGCGGCCAGGTTGCGCAGGTTGCTGAGTTCGCGGGCACACTCTTGATAGTGGCGGGCATAGGAGGTCAGCTCATTGGCCAGACGCTCGATATTTTCATCATTGGCGTTGAGTGTTTCGAGCTCATCCAGCAGTTTTTGCTGCAAGGCGGCCACTTCGGTGGGTTGAACCCGATGTTTGCGTGCCAGGGTATAAATGGTGTCGAGGCGCTCCTCGAGATACTGCAGGCGGCCCGGGTCGGCGTCGAAGTGGTCAATAAAGCGGTTGAGCTCGCCGACGGCCTCTTCGACCTGGATCTGTGCGCTGGCCAGCAGGTCGGTGGCTTCGCCCAGTGAGCCGGAGTTGCTGTTGATGCTCGAAAGCCGGTTGAGGCTGGCCGTCAACGCATTGAGCACGTTGCCGGAATCGCTTTCGCTGCATTGCTCGACTACCTGGCGGCAGATGGTCAGCAGGGTTTCGGCGTTGGTCAGGTTTTTATGTTCCTGCTCCAGCTCTTCCAGTTCGTTTTCTCCCAGCGAGAGTGTCTCCAGCTCTTCAAGCTGATAGCTGAGCAACTGATGGCGCGCGCGCTGTTCGTCGCCGGAGTTGGACAGGTGTTCAAGCTCTTGTTTGGTCTGGCGCCAGCGTTGTGCCGCCAGTTGGACCTGGCGGGCCAGGTCGGTGGCACCGGCGAACTCGTCGAGCAGGCGACGATGGGTATCGGGCTTGAGCAGCGACTGGTGTTCGTGCTGGCTGTGGATATCGATCAGCAGCTCGCCCAGGACCTTGAGGTCGCCCTGGGGGCAGGGCGTGCCGTTGATATAGCTGCGCGAGCGGCCTTCGGCGGTGATGACCCGGCGCAGGATGCACGGGCCGTCGCCTTCAAGGTCGCGCTCGGCCAGCCAGGCACGGGCTTCGGGGATATCCTGCAGGTCGAACGTGGCCAGGATATCGGCCTTGTCGGCCCCGGGGCGCACGACGCCGCTGTCGGCGCGGTCGCCAAGGGTGAGGCCCAATGCATCGAGCATGATCGATTTGCCGGCACCGGTCTCGCCAGTGATTACACTCATCCCGCGATCCAGTTCCAGATCGAGATGTTCAACGATGGCGTAGTTGTGTACGGACAGGTGCACCAGCATGGGAGCTGCTCCAAAACGTAATGTCTGGTTATTTATACAGTGTTTTGTTTCGTGCTGACAATGGCTGTGTTTAGTTCGATTTGCTTGTTTTATTCGGGTTCTTAGCTCGTTTGGTTTTTTCGGTAGTGGGAGGGTGGTGCGCCAAACATGCCTTTTATGGGTTTTTGGCTCTTGAACCTGAGAATTGCGACCCCATATACCTTGGCACAAGCGCGAGTCGAGCTCGCGGACGAAGTTTGAAAGGAGAAATCTATGGCAGACGAACAGACTATGGATACGCAGAACCAGGAAGCCGAAGTAGCTGGCGAAGATCTGGCAACCCGCGTGCAGGTGCTTGAAGAGCAGCTGGCAGCCGCTAACGATCAGGCTCTGCGCGTAGCTGCCGATCTGCAGAACGTTCGCCGCCGCGCCGAGCAGGACGTTGAGAAGGCTCACAAGTTTGCACTGGAAAAATTCGCTGGCGACCTGTTGCCGGTGATCGACAGCCTGGAGCGCGGTCTTGAGCTGTCCAGCCCGGACGATGAAAACATCCGTCCGATGCGTGAAGGGATCGAGCTGACCCTGAAAATGTTCCAGGACACCCTGAAGCGCTATCAGCTGGAAGCCATCGACCCGCACGGCGAACCCTTCAATGCCGAGCATCACCAGGCGATGGCAATGCAGGAAAGCGCAGACCTGGAGCCAAACAGTGTGCTCAAGGTGTTTCAAAAAGGTTATCAGCTCAATGGTCGCTTGCTGCGCCCGGCTATGGTCGTAGTCAGCAAGGCGCCAGCGCCGGTTTCGCCATCGATTGACGAGCAGGCTTGAAATCGGCCACAAGGCCCCCATTTAGAAGTCAAGCGTTAAGCAGTGCCGCAGTTGGTCATTACTGCTGCGGCAACAAAATTCAAATTTAGGGAGAGTAAACATGGGCAGAATTATCGGTATTGACCTCGGGACCACCAACTCGTGTGTGTCGGTTCTGGAAAACGGTAAAGCAAAAGTTATCGAAAACGCAGAAGGCGCGCGTACTACGCCGTCGATCGTTGCGTACGCCAATGATGGCGAAATTCTGGTTGGCCAGTCGGCCAAGCGTCAGGCAGTGACCAATCCGCATAACACCCTGTACGCGGTGAAGCGTCTGATCGGTCGTCGTTTTGACGAAGAAGTTGTACAGAAAGACATTCAGATGGTTCCGTACAAGATCGCCAAGGCTGACAACGGCGACGCCTGGGTTGAAGTGAACGGCCAGAAAATGGCTCCGCCACAAATCTCGGCTGAAATTCTGAAGAAAATGAAGAAAACCGCCGAAGACTACCTCGGCGAGCCAGTGACTGAAGCGGTAATCACCGTTCCGGCCTACTTCAACGACAGCCAGCGTCAGGCGACCAAAGACGCCGGCCGTATCGCGGGTCTGGACGTAAAACGCATCATCAACGAACCAACCGCAGCTGCTCTGGCTTACGGTATGGATAAAGCGAAAGGCGACCACACTGTCATCGTTTATGACCTGGGTGGCGGTACTTTCGACGTGTCGGTCATTGAAATTGCCGAAGTGGATGGCGAGCACCAGTTTGAAGTGCTGGCAACCAACGGTGACACGTTCCTGGGTGGTGAAGACTTTGACATCCGTCTGATCGACTACCTGGTTGACGAGTTCAAGAAAGAAAGCGGCATGAACCTTAAAGGTGACCCGCTGGCGATGCAGCGTCTGAAAGAAGCTGCGGAAAAAGCCAAGATCGAACTGTCTTCGAGCCAGTCGACTGACGTGAATCTGCCTTACATCACTGCAGATGCCACCGGTCCTAAGCACTTGAACGTGAAAATTTCGCGCGCCAAGCTGGAATCGCTGGTTGAAGACCTGGTTCAACGCACCATCGAGCCTTGCCGCATCGCGCTGAAAGACGCCGGTATCGACGTTGGCGCAATCAACGACGTGATCCTGGTCGGTGGCCAGACTCGTATGCCGCTGGTACAGAAGCTGGTAACCGAGTTCTTCGGCAAGGAAGCACGTAAAGACGTGAACCCGGACGAAGCTGTTGCAATGGGTGCTGCTATCCAGGGCGCGGTATTGGCCGGTGATGTTAAAGACGTTCTGTTGCTGGACGTGAGCCCGCTGACTCTGGGTATCGAAACCATGGGTGGCGTAATGACTGCCCTGATCGAGAAAAACACCACGATTCCTACCAAGAAATCGCAAGTGTTCTCGACTGCAGACGATAACCAGGGCGCTGTGACCATTCACGTGCTGCAAGGCGAGCGTAAGCAAGCTGCACAGAACAAGTCGTTGGGCAAGTTCGACCTGGCTGACATTCCACCTGCTCCACGTGGCGTGCCTCAGATCGAAGTGACCTTCGACATCGATGCCAACGGCATCCTGCACGTAAGTGCAAAAGACAAGGCGACTGGCAAGTCTCAGTCGATCGTGATCAAGGCTAACTCGGGTCTGTCCGAGGAAGAAATCGCTCAGATGGTTCGCGATGCCGAGATCAACGCTGAGGAAGACCGCAAGTTCGAAGAGCTGGCAGCTGCACGTAACCAGGGCGATGCACTGGTTCACTCGACTCGCAAAATGATCGTCGATGCTGGCGATAAAGTGACCGAGGAAGAGAAAGCTGCAATCGAAGCTGCTGTAGTTGCACTTGAAACCGCTGTTAAAGGCGACGACAAGGCGGCTATCGAAGCCAAGGTTGAAGAGCTGTCCAAGGTATCGGCTCCGGTTGCACAGAAAATGTACGCCGAGCAGGCGAACCCGGCAGACGCAGCGGCCAAGCCAGCTGATTCGGCTGAAAAAGCGGACGACGTTGTCGACGCTGAGTTCGAAGAAGTAAAAGACAACAAGTAATCAGCTTGTTTGTCGCCCGGTTGACCGCGCTTGCGCGGTGACTGGTAGGATGTCGCCGCGCGGGAGCTTGCTCCCGCGTTGGCGTGTCTGGAGTACCGAAATTTTTACAGCATGCGACAAAGTCGAATGCTGGCGGTTTGGTCTGGATCTTTTCTGTTTTCCGGCCTGAAGTAACCGCTCCTGGCGGCCAATGCATTGGCTGTTAAACACAAACCTATATCGTTGAAAAGACGTGAGTCGGGTCTGATCCTTTTCGGGCTTGGCGGGTTTGGCGAGGCTCGGGAGGGTTTTGTCGAACGTCCTTGAGAGTGCAAAGAATTATGGCAAAGCGCGACTATTACGAAATTTTGGGTGTTGAACGCACCTCTACCGAGATAGAGCTGAAAAAGGCTTATCGTCGCCTGGCGATGAAGCATCACCCGGACCGTAATCCGGATGACAAGGCTTCGGAAGAATTGTTCAAAGAGGCCAACGAGGCTTACGAGGTTCTGTCGGACTCCAGCAAACGTGCTGCTTACGATCAATACGGTCATGCCGGTGTTGATCCACAAATGGGCGGCGGCGGTGCAGGTTTCGGCGGTCAGAACTTCTCCGATATTTTCGGTGATGTGTTCAGCGACTTCTTTGGCGGTGGTCGTGGCGGCTCCCGGGGTGGCGCTCAGCGCGGTAGCGATTTGCGCTACACGCTGGAGCTGGATCTGGAAGAAGCCGTACGCGGTACTACGGTCAATATCCGCGTTCCTACACTGGTCAATTGCAAACCATGTGACGGTTCGGGCGCCAAGAAAGGTTCTTCGCCTGTGACCTGTACCACCTGTGGCGGTATTGGTCAGGTGCGCATGCAGCAGGGTTTCTTCGCGGTTCAGCAGACTTGCCCGCGCTGCCACGGTCAAGGCAAGGTGATTTCTGATCCGTGCGAGAGCTGCCGTGGTGAAGGCCGCGTAGAAGAATACAAAACCCTTTCTGTGAAAGTGCCGGCTGGTGTTGATACCGGTGACCGCATTCGTCTGTCGGGCGAAGGCGAGGCGGGCGTGCAGGGTGGGCCTACGGGTGACCTGTATGTGGTGATCGATGTGCGCGAGCACGCGATTTTCCAGCGCGACGGCAAGCATCTGTTCTGTGAAGTACCAATCAACTTTGCCGACGCTGCGCTGGGTGCTGAAATTGAAGTGCCGACGCTGGATGGTCGGGTCAAGCTGAAAATCCCGGAAGGCACACAAAGCGGCAAGCAGTTCCGTTTGCGTGGCAAGGGTGTGGCCCCTGTACGGGGTGGCGGTGCTGGCGACTTGATGTGCCGTGTGGTGATCGAAACCCCGGTCAAGCTGAGCCGCCGCCAGCGTGAGCTGATGGAAGAGTTCCGCACCACGCTGGAAGGTGACAGCAGTCACTCGCCGAACGCCACTGGCTGGTTCGAAGGCGTAAAGCGTTTTTTCGGCGACCTGTAAGGAGCGGTAGATGCGACGTATAGCTGTGATGGGCGCTGCCGGGCGCATGGGCAAGACCTTGATCGATGCGGTGCAGCAGCGTTCGCCGCTGTGCGGGCTGACGGCGGCCATCGTGCGTCCTGGCAGCTCCCTGGTGGGGGCTGATGCCGGTGAGCTGGCTTCTATCGGGCGCATCGGCGTGCCGTTGTCCGAAAGCCTGCAAGCGGTCGCGGCTGATTTCGACGTGCTGATCGACTTCACCTTGCCTGAAGTGATGCTCGCCAACCTGGCGGTGTGTCGCAAATTGGGCAAGGCCATGGTCATTGGTACGACGGGGCTGAATGCCGAGCAGAAGCAGTTGCTGGTCGAGGCTGGCCAGGATATTGCGATTGTCTTTGCTTCCAACTTCAGTGTCGGCGTCAACCTGTCGTTCAAGTTGCTGGATATGGCGGCGCGGGTGATGGGTGAGGATGCCGATATCGAAATCATCGAAGCTCATCATCGGCACAAAGTCGACGCGCCTTCGGGTACCGCGATGCGCATGGGTGAGGTGATCGCCGATGCGTTGGGTCGTGACCTGCAAAAGGTTGCGGTCTATGGTCGTGAAGGCCATACCGGTGCCCGTGAGCGCGAAACCATCGGTTTTGCCACGGTGCGCGGCGGTGATGTGGTGGGTGATCACACGGTCTTGTTCGCCACTGAAGGCGAGCGCCTGGAAATTACCCACAAGGCATCCAGCCGCATGACCTTTGCCAAGGGTGCTGTTCGTGCTGCTCTCTGGCTGCAAGGGCGCGAGCCTGGCCTGTATGACATGCAGGATGTGCTCGACCTGCGCTGAGTAACCTCTGTAAAATCGGGCTGTTGGCGCGCCAGTAGCCCGATTTTTAACCGCTAAGCGATGTTCTGTCGCATTCCCCTGTCTTTTAGACTCTTTAGCGGTAGACCAAAAAAGCCTTTTTCTGTAAGCTACAGCTTTAGTGTGTCCACTAAAAGCGCGCAGATAATTCGATGAAGAAGCGGGGTGACGTGTCCATACGTCACTCCGCTTTTTTACAACCTGCGATCGCCCTTTCAGGCTTTATTTACGGGAGGTCTTCTTGACTAAGCAAGCCATACTCGCCCTCGCTGATGGCAGCATTTTTCGCGGCGAAGCCATTGGGGCCGACGGTCAAACCGTTGGTGAGGTGGTGTTTAACACCGCAATGACTGGCTACCAGGAGATCCTGACGGATCCTTCCTACGCTCAGCAAATCGTGACCCTGACTTACCCGCATGTTGGCAACACCGGTACTACCCCGGAAGACGCCGAGTCTGATCGTGTCTGGTCCGCAGGTCTGGTAATTCGTGATCTGCCGCTGGTTGCAAGCAACTGGCGCAACACCATGTCGCTGGCCGACTACCTGAAAACCAACAATGTTGTGGCTATCGCCGGTATCGACACTCGCCGCCTGACGCGCATCCTGCGTGAGAAAGGCGCGCAGAACGGTTGCATCATGGCGGGCGACAACATTTCTGAAGAAGCTGCCATCGCAGCGGCCCGCGGCTTCCCGGGCCTGAAGGGCATGGATCTGGCGAAAGTCGTCAGCACCGAAAAAGCCTACGAGTGGCGCTCCAGCGTCTGGAACCTGGCTACCGACAGTCACCCGACCATCGAAGCCAGCGAGCTGCCTTACCACGTGGTCGCTTATGACTACGGCGTAAAGTGGAACATCCTGCGCATGCTGGTTGAGCGCGGCTGCCGCGTGACCGTGGTTCCGGCACAGACTCCGGCCAGTGACGTTCTGGCACTCAACCCGGATGGCGTGTTCCTGTCCAACGGCCCGGGTGACCCTGAGCCTTGTGACTACGCGATCACAGCAATCAAGCAAGTGCTGACCACCGAGATTCCGGTTTTCGGTATCTGCCTGGGTCACCAGCTGCTGGCCCTGGCCTCCGGCGCCAAGACCGTGAAAATGGGTCATGGCCATCACGGTGCAAACCACCCGGTTCAGGATCTGGACACCGGTGTTGTAATGATCACCAGCCAGAACCACGGTTTTGCGGTAGACGAAGCGAGCTTGCCAGCCAATGTGCGCGCCATCCACAAGTCGCTGTTCGACGGCACCCTGCAAGGTATCGAGCTGACCGACAAAAGCGCTTTCAGCTTCCAGGGTCACCCTGAAGCAAGCCCTGGCCCGAACGACGTTGCACCGCTGTTCGATCGCTTCATCAATGAGATGGCCAAGCGCCGTTAATCAGCCTCCTTTTGCAGCGCCCTGTGGCGGCCCCGAATTTCGGTGGCCCCCAGGGGGCTTCAGGAACCTGATTGACAGCTTGCCGACTGACCTGCGGATTTGAGTGACAAACCCATGCCAAAACGTACAGACATAAAAAGCATCCTGATTCTCGGCGCTGGCCCGATTGTTATCGGCCAGGCGTGTGAATTCGACTACTCCGGCGCCCAGGCCTGCAAAGCCCTGCGCGAGGAGGGTTACCGCGTCATCCTGGTGAACTCCAACCCTGCCACTATCATGACCGACCCGGACATGGCTGACGCCACGTACATCGAGCCGATCAAGTGGCAGACCGTTGCCAAGATCATCGAAAAAGAGCGTCCGGATGCACTGCTGCCAACCATGGGCGGCCAGACAGCTCTGAACTGCGCGTTGGACCTGGAGCGCGAAGGCGTGCTCGAGAAGTTCGGCGTAGAAATGATCGGCGCCAACGCTGACACCATCGACAAAGCTGAAGACCGTTCGCGTTTCGACAAGGCCATGAAGTCCATCGGCCTGGATTGCCCGCGCTCCGGTATCGCCCACACCATGGAAGAGGCCAATGCGGTCCTCGAGCGACTGGGCTTCCCGTGCATCATTCGTCCGTCCTTCACCATGGGCGGCACCGGTGGCGGTATTGCTTACAACCGTGAAGAGTTCGAAGAGATCTGCACCCGTGGTCTGGACCTGTCGCCAACCAAAGAGCTGCTGATCGACGAATCCCTGATCGGCTGGAAAGAGTACGAGATGGAGGTTGTCCGCGACAAAAAAGACAACTGCATCATCGTTTGCTCGATCGAAAACTTCGACCCGATGGGCGTGCACACCGGTGACTCGATCACCGTTGCTCCGGCACAGACCCTGACGGACAAGGAATACCAGATCATGCGTAACGCCTCGTTGGCGGTACTGCGTGAGATCGGCGTTGAAACCGGCGGTTCCAACGTTCAGTTCGGTATCTGCCCGGACACCGGCCGTATGGTCGTGATCGAAATGAACCCGCGTGTATCGCGTTCGTCGGCGCTGGCATCGAAAGCCACCGGCTTCCCGATCGCTCGTATCGCTGCCAAATTGGCGATCGGTTACACCCTGGACGAGCTGCAAAACGAAATCACCGGCGGCGCTACGCCTGCGTCCTTCGAGCCGTCCATCGACTACGTTGTGACCAAGCTGCCGCGCTTCGCTTTCGAGAAGTTCGCCAAGGCTGACGCCCGTTTGACCACACAGATGAAATCTGTGGGCGAAGTCATGGCCATCGGCCGGACTTTCCAGGAATCCCTGCAAAAGGCCCTTCGCGGTCTGGAAGTAGGTGTCAGCGGTCTTGATCCAAAGCTGGACCTGAGCAACCCGGAAAGCATGGCCGTGCTCAAGCGCGAGCTGACCGTGCCGGGCGCCGAGCGTATCTGGTACGTGGCTGACGCGTTCCGCGCCGGTATGACTGTTGAAGATATCTTCGGCATGAACATGATTGACCCTTGGTTCCTGGTACAGATCGAAGATCTGATCAAGGACGAAGAAAAAATCAAAACCATGGCTCTGTCGTCGATCGATCGCGATGCCATGTACCGCTTCAAGCGCAAGGGCTTCTCCGACGCGCGTCTGGCCGTTCTGCTGGGTGTGACCGAGAAGAACCTGCGTCGCCACCGCCACAAGCTGGAAGTGTTCCCGGTCTACAAGCGCGTTGACACCTGCGCAGCCGAGTTCGCAACCGACACCGCCTACATGTACTCCACCTATGAGGAAGAGTGCGAAGCCAACCCTTCGGATCGTGACAAGATCATGATTCTGGGTGGTGGCCCGAACCGTATCGGCCAGGGTATCGAGTTTGACTATTGCTGCGTTCACGCCGCTCTGGCGCTGCGTGCCGACGGTTACGAGACCATCATGGTCAACTGCAACCCGGAAACCGTTTCCACCGACTACGACACCTCGGATCGTCTGTACTTCGAATCCGTAACCCTGGAAGACGTGCTGGAAATCGTGCGTGTCGAGAAGCCAAAAGGCGTGATTGTCCAGTACGGCGGCCAAACCCCGCTGAAACTGGCGCGTGCCCTGGAAGAAGCCGGCGTGCCGATCATCGGTACCAGCCCTGACGCGATCGACCGTGCAGAAGACCGTGAGCGCTTCCAGCAGATGGTTGAGCGCCTGAACCTGCGTCAGCCGCCTAACGCTACTGTGCGCAGCGAAGACGAAGCCATTCGTGCCGCTGGCAAGATCGGTTACCCGCTGGTTGTTCGTCCTTCCTACGTGTTGGGCGGCCGTGCGATGGAAATCGTTTACGAAGAAGACGAGCTCAAGCGCTACCTGCGTGACGCAGTGAAAGTGTCCAACGACAGCCCCGTGCTGCTGGACCACTTCCTCAACTGCGCCATCGAAATGGACGTGGATGCTGTCTGCGACGGTACTGATGTAGTGATCGGCGCAATCATGCAGCACATCGAACAGGCTGGCGTTCACTCCGGTGACTCCGCTTGCTCGCTGCCGCCGTACTCGCTGCCGCTGCACATCCAGGACGAGATGCGCGAGCAGGTCAAGAAAATGGCTCTGGAGTTGGGCGTTGTCGGCCTGATGAACGTGCAATTGGCTCTGCAGGGCGAAGATATCTACGTGATCGAAGTGAACCCGCGTGCATCGCGTACCGTTCCTTTCGTCTCCAAGTGCATCGGTATTTCCCTGGCGATGATCGCAGCTCGCGTAATGGCCGGTAAAACCCTGAAGGAAATCGGTTTCACCAAAGAAATCATTCCTAACTTCTACAGCGTGAAAGAGGCGGTCTTCCCGTTCGCCAAATTCCCGGGTGTTGACCCGATTCTCGGCCCTGAGATGAAGTCCACCGGTGAAGTGATGGGCGTGGGCGATACCTTCGGCGAAGCGTTTGCCAAGGCCCAGATGGGTGCAAGCGAAGTGCTGCCGACTGGCGGTACTGCTTTCATCAGCGTGCGCGACGACGACAAGCCGCTGGTGGCCGGCGTTGCCCGCGACCTGATCAACCTGGGCTTTGAAATCGTTTCGACCGTTGGCACTGCCAAGTTCATCGAAGCAGCAGGCTTGAAAGTACGTCGTGTGAACAAGGTGACCGAAGGTCGTCCGCACGTTGTCGACATGATCAAGAACGACGAAGTAACCTTGATCATCAACACTACCGAAGGACGTCAGTCGATTGCTGACTCCTATTCCATTCGCCGCAACGCGCTGCAGCACAAGATCTACTGCACCACGACTATTGCTGCTGGCGAAGCGATCTGTGAAGCGCTTAAATTCGGTCCTGAAAAAACCGTACGTCGCTTGCAGGATCTACACGCAGGATTAAAGGCATGATCAAGTACCCAATGACGGTCCAGGGCGCCAAAGCCCTGGAAGAAGAACACGCACATCTGACCAAGGTTGTTCGTCCCAAGCTGAGCCAGGATATCGGCACGGCGCGTGAGCTGGGCGACCTTAAAGAAAACGCTGAATACCATGCTGCCCGTGAGCAGCAGGGTATGGTTGAGGCGCGTATCCGTGACATCGAAGGCCGCATGCAGAACGCGGTGATCATCGATGTAACGACTATTCCTCACACCGGTAAAGTGATTTTCGGTACCACGGTCGAGATCGCCAACGTTGAAACTGACGAAAGCGTGACCTACCAGATCGTTGGTGAAGATGAGGCTGACTTCAAGCTCGGAAAGATCTCCGTTGGTTCGCCACTTGCCCGTGCCTTGATTGCCAAGGAAGAGGGTGATGTGGTGGCGGTGAAAACACCGGGCGGCGTCATTGAGTACGAAATTGTCAAAGTAAGTCACATCTAAGAAGAGCGCCCGCCGTGTGCGGGCGCACTTTTTTGGCGGTCGGCCCGGGTGTTCCGGGTTGGCGGCCTGTGGTTGTTGCACACAGAATTGTTTGCCGGTGCTGGCCGCAATGCGGTTGGCAGCGAAGCTGTTGAAGTGGCATGGAGCAAGTGGGGAAGTAGTGCGTTGGGCGTCTCTGGCTGCCTGATGCGTTGCGCGGGCAGTGCTTGCATGACTCTCGGGCTTTGGCCCTGGAAGAGTTTCAGGGCGCGCCAGGCGCACCCTTGACCCTTGTCTACATCACTTGAAACGGTGGATGTTCGACAGTTGCTTGTTTACATTGACGTTCTTGCGGTACAGAAGCGCCATTTTGCCGATAACCTGTACCAGTTCCGCTTTGCCGGCCTTGCACAGTTCTGCAATGGCCTCCAGGCGGGATTCGCGATCCAGAATGTTGACTTTGATTTTAATCAGCTCGTGATCGCCCAATGCGCGTTCGAGTTCGGCTAAAACACCTTCAGTCAAACCATTGTCAGCCACAGTCAAAACTGGTTTCAGATGGTGGCCAATGGATTTGTACTGTTTCTTCTGCTCTTGAGTGAGCGGCATAATCTGACCCCTGTGTCTGATCTTGTAAAAAGCGGCGGCCAGTTTACCCGAGCGAGTCCCAGACCGCCCAGTTAATCACGACCCGTTTAAAATTTTTGAGGTGGCCCGTGGCCCGTTCCAAGACTAGCCTTAACTGGCTGAAAGAACATTTCAACGACCCGTACGTCAAAATGGCGCAAAAAGACGGGTATCGCTCCCGTGCCAGCTACAAATTGCTGGAGATCCAGGAGCGCGACAAGCTGATTCGTCCCGGTATGACCGTTATCGACCTGGGTGCAGCCCCGGGTGGCTGGTCGCAGGTGACCAGTCGTCTGATCGGTGGTCAGGGGCGTTTGATTGCTTCCGACATCCTGGACATGGACAGCATCCCTGATGTGACCTTCATCAAGGGCGACTTTACCGAGGACGCCGTGCTTGCTCAGATCCTCGAGGCCGTCGGAAATACACAAGTAGACCTTGTGATTTCAGATATGGCCCCCAATATGAGTGGATTGGCAGCTGTCGACATGCCGCGGGCGATGTTTCTGTGCGAATTGGCACTGGATCTTGCCGGTCGCGTCCTGCGTCCAGGTGGTGATTTTCTGATTAAGGTTTTCCAGGGGGAAGGCTTCGATCAGTACCACAAGGACATTCGCAAGCTGTTTGACAAGGTACAGATGCGCAAGCCGTCCTCGTCGCGAGACAGGTCCCGCGAGCAGTATTTGCTGGGGCGCGGCTTCCGCGGTGTTGAAGGTTCGGCCAGTGATGAACGTCTGTAACAAGGGCGATAGATTTTTTTGAATCGCTTTACAGATCTGGCATAACGAATATTGTGTAGGCAAAGTTTCACAAAGGGTTACAGACGGAGCCTGCAAGGGTTGTAGGCAATGTAGTAAGTTATGCCGGTGAATATCATGCGAAGCACGCTTCAGTAGCGGGGCTTGTGCTTCAGAGGGTAGCTAATTGAACGATATGGCAAAGAATCTGATCCTGTGGTTGATCATCGCCGCTGTCCTGGTGACAGTGATGAACAACTTCTCCAGTCCAAACGAGCCACAAACCCTCAACTATTCCGACTTCATCCAGCAAGTTAAGGATGGCAAGGTCGAGCGCGTTGCCGTGGATGGCTACGTGATTACCGGCAAACGCAGCGATGGCGATACCTTCAAAACCATCCGTCCGGCGATTCAGGACAACGGTTTGATCGGCGACCTGGTGGATAACCACGTCACCGTTGAAGGCAAATTGCCTGAGCAACAAAGCATCTGGACCCAGTTGCTGGTTGCGAGCTTCCCGATCCTGGTGATTATTGCGGTCTTCATGTTCATGATGCGCCAGATGCAGGGCGGTGCCGGCGGTAAAGGCGGCCCGATGAGCTTTGGCAAGAGCAAGGCGCGGCTGCTGTCGGAAGACCAGGTCAAGACGACCCTGGCTGACGTGGCAGGTTGCGATGAAGCCAAGGAAGAAGTGGGCGAGCTGGTTGAGTTCCTGCGCGATCCGGGCAAGTTCCAGCGTCTGGGCGGGCGTATCCCTCGCGGCGTACTGATGGTGGGTCCGCCAGGTACGGGTAAAACCCTGATCGCCAAGGCGATTGCGGGTGAGGCCAAGGTACCGTTCTTCACTATTTCCGGTTCCGACTTTGTTGAAATGTTCGTGGGCGTTGGTGCAAGCCGTGTTCGTGACATGTTTGAGCAGGCCAAGAAGCACGCGCCTTGCATCATCTTTATCGATGAGATCGACGCTGTTGGCCGTCACCGTGGTAACGGTATGGGCGGCGGTCATGACGAGCGCGAGCAGACCCTTAACCAGTTGCTGGTTGAGATGGACGGCTTTGAGATGAATGACGGCATCATCGTGATTGCCGCCACCAACCGTCCTGACGTGCTTGACCCTGCGCTGCTGCGTCCAGGTCGCTTTGACCGTCAGGTGGTGGTTGGCTTGCCGGACATCCGTGGTCGCGAGCAGATTCTCAAAGTACACATGCGTAAAGTGCCAATGGGCGACGACGTCCAGCCGGCTGTTATTGCACGTGGTACCCCGGGCTTCTCGGGTGCCGACCTGGCCAACCTGGTCAACGAAGCTTCCCTGTTCGCGGCGCGTACCGGCAAGCGTGTTGTTGAAATGAAAGAGTTCGAGCTGGCCAAGGACAAGATCATGATGGGCGCCGAGCGCAAATCGATGGTCATGTCCGATAAAGAAAAGCGCAACACGGCCTATCACGAAGCGGGTCACGCTATCGTTGGTCGCGTAGTGCCTGAGCATGATCCGGTCTACAAGGTGTCGATCATTCCTCGTGGCCGCGCCCTGGGCGTGACCATGTTCCTGCCGGAAGAAGATCGCTACAGCTTGTCCAAGCGTGCGCTGATCAGCCAGATCTGCTCGCTGTATGGCGGCCGTATCGCTGAAGAGATGACCTTGGGCTTTGACGGTGTGACCACCGGCGCTTCCAACGACATCATGCGAGCCAGCCAGATTGCCCGCAACATGGTGACCAAGTGGGGCTTGTCCGAGAAGCTCGGCCCGCTGATGTATGCCGAAGACGAAGAGTCCTATCTGGGTCGTGGCGGTGGTCAGTCTGCAAACGTGTCGGGCGAGACAGCCAAGCTGATCGACTCGGAAGTGCGCAGCATCATTGATCAGTGCTACAACACGGCCAAGCAGATCCTGACCGAAAATCGCGACAAGCTGGATGCAATGGCTGACGCGTTGATGAAGTACGAAACGATCGATGCCGATCAGATCGACGACATCATGGCGGGTCGTCCGCCACGTGAGCCGCGTGACTGGGAAGATGGCAACTCGGGTACCCCGACTGCCCCTACGCTGGATAAAACCGAGCGCCCGGAAACACCTATCGGCGGCCCTGCTGCTGATCAATAAGGCTTGAAATGACTTCTGTTCAGTCCTCAACCCGGTTGCCTTGCGGCAACCGGGTTCTTGATTTGGCCCATACGCATGTTATGGGCATCCTCAATGTCACCCCTGATTCCTTTTCCGATGGCGGCCGCTTTGCTGCCCTGGATGCGGCTCTGCGCCATGCAGAGGCGATGGTGCAGGCGGGTGCAACCCTGATTGATGTTGGCGGTGAGTCAACGCGCCCCGGAGCTCCTGTGGTATTGCCGCAGGAAGAGCTCGACCGGGTTGCTCCTGTTGTCGAGCGAATTGCCCGGGAACTGGATGTGATTATTTCGGTCGATACATCCGCGCCAATCGTCATGACCGAGGTTGCGCGCCTGGGAGCAGGGTTGATCAATGATGTGCGCTCGCTGCGCCGTGAAGGGGCCTTGCTGGCCGCTGCGGCGACAGGCTTGCCGGTATGCCTGATGCATATGCTCGGTGAGCCTGGAGACATGCAGGACAACCCGCATTACGAAGACCTGGTGGGCGAGGTGTCGACGTTTCTCGCTGACAGCATGGCGCGTTGCGCTGCTGCTGGCATTGGGGCCGAACGCATCGTGCTCGATCCGGGCTTTGGTTTTGCCAAGACATTGCAGCACAATTTGAGCCTGTTCAAGCATATGGAGGCCTTGCATGCGCTGGGTCGGCCTTTGCTGGTGGGCGTGTCACGTAAAAGCATGGTCGGGCAGACACTGAACCGGCCAGTTGCAGGGCGTCTCTATGGCAGCCTGGCGCTTGCAGCATTGGCGATGACCAAGGGTGCGCGCATTCTGCGCGTCCATGATGTTGCCGAAACAGTTGATGTGGTACGGATGATCGCAGCGGTAGATTCCGCCGACTAAGAATGATGGAGCACTTATGACAAAGAAGTATTTTGGCACCGACGGTATTCGTGGTCGGGTCGGCGTTTATCCGATTACCCCTGACTTTATGCTCAAGTTGGGTTGGGCAGCGGGCATGGCGTTTCGCAGCAAGGGCGCTTGCCGGATCCTGGTAGGCAAGGACACCCGCATCTCGGGTTACATGTTTGAGTCGGCTCTTGAAGCGGGCTTGTCGGCTGCCGGGGCTGATGTGATGTTGCTGGGGCCTATGCCGACACCGGCCATTGCCTACCTGACACGTACCTTCCATGCGGAAGCGGGCATCGTGATCAGCGCTTCGCACAATCCCCACGACGATAATGGCATCAAGTTCTTTTCCGGCGAGGGCACCAAGCTGCCTGACGACGTTGAACTGATGATCGAAGAGTTGCTGGATGCGCCGATGACCGTTGTCGATTCCGACAAGCTCGGCAAGGTCTCGCGGATCAATGATGCGCCGGGCCGTTATATCGAATTCTGTAAAAGCAGCGTGCCAAGCAGCACCAAATTCAGCGGTATGAAGATTGTTCTCGATTGCGCCCACGGTGCTACCTACAAGGTTGCGCCAAGTGTTTTCAAGGAGCTGGGTGCTCAAGTCGTTGTTCTGTCGGCGCAGCCTGATGGCCTGAACATCAACGAAAACTGCGGTTCGACCCATATGGGTCAGTTGCAGGCTGCCGTGGTGGCTGAAGGTGCGGACCTGGGTATTGCTTTTGATGGCGACGGCGATCGCGTGTTGATGGTTGACCATACCGGTGCCGTGGTCGATGGCGATGAGCTGTTGTTTATCATTGCCCGTGACCTGCACGAGCGTGGCAAATTGCAGGGTGGCGTTGTCGGTACGCTGATGAGCAACCTTGGCCTTGAGCTGGCATTGGCTGATCTGGGTATCGAGTTCGTACGCGCCAATGTGGGCGACCGTTACGTTATCGCGGCCCTGCAAGAGCGTAACTGGCTGGTGGGTGGCGAGAACTCCGGGCATATCGTGTGCTTCCACCACACCACCACTGGCGATGCGATCATTGCTGCGCTGCAGGTGTTGTTGTCCTTGCGTCGTCGCGATGAAAGCCTGGCCCAGTCGCGTCAGGCGCTGCGCAAGTGTCCGCAAGTGTTACTGAATGTTCGTTTTGCCGGTGGCGTCGACCCTGTCGAGCACCCGGCGGTGAAGGAGGCGTGCGCGCGAGTGACGGCTGCCATGAATGGCCGTGGTCGTGTGTTGTTGCGCAAGTCCGGAACAGAGCCTTTGGTGCGCGTGATGGTCGAAGGCGATGACGAAAACATGGTTCGCGGCTACGCCGAAGAGCTGGCAAAACTGGTAAGTGAAGTTTGTGCCTGATTCGGCTTGCCAGCTTTGATTTGGTTGGGTAACATCTGCGCCCACTTTGACCGACGAGGTAAAGCATGCGTCGCACTATGGTAGCTGGTAACTGGAAGATGCACGGTACCCGCGCCAGCGTCGCTGAGCTGATCGACGGTCTGCGTGGTCTGGTCCTGCCAAACGATGTTGATGTTGCAGTTTTTCCGCCTCAGCTGTTTATTGATCGTGTTATCAATGGCTTGCAAGGCGCAGCGATTTCGGTCGGTGCTCAGGATGCTGCAGTGGAGTCGGGGCAGGGCGCGCTGACTGGCGAGATTTCCTCTAGTCAGTTGGCCGACGCAGGTTGCAAGCTGGTGCTTGTGGGGCACTCCGAACGCCGCCTGATACTGGGTGAGCAGGACGAGACACTCAATCGCAAGTTTGCAGCGGCCCAAGCCTCAGGCTTGACGCCAGTGTTGTGCATAGGGGAAACCCTGGAGCAGCGCGAAGCGGGGCAAACGCTGGAAGTGGTAGAGCGTCAGCTGAATGCCGTGATTGACGAGTTTGGCATTGATGCTTTTGTAAATGCCGTGATTGCATACGAGCCGGTCTGGGCCATTGGCACCGGGCTGACCGCATCACCACAGCAAGCGCAAGATGTGCATGCGGCCATTCGCGCACAGCTGGCGCAAAAGAATTCTGAAGTGGCACAAGGTGTGCGGCTTCTATACGGCGGCAGCGTGAAGGCGGCCAATGCGGTCGAACTGTTCAGCATGCCGGATATCGATGGGGGACTCATTGGCGGGGCTTCCCTGAATGCAGATGAGTTCGGTGCGATCATTCGTGCCGCAGGAAACTGAAAATGCTGGATAACGTCGTAACTGTGTTTCATCTGTTGACAGCATTGGGTGTAATTGCCTTGGTTTTGCTGCAACAGGGCAAGGGAGCGGATGCTGGAGCATCTTTCGGCGCAGGTGCATCAAATACTGTGTTCGGAAGCCAAGGTTCCTCTACCTTTCTTAGTAAGTTTACTGCTATACTTGCCGCAGGTTTTTTCATAACCAGCTTGGGGTTAGGTTACTTTGCTAAAGAGAAGGCTGAACAGCTGACTCAAGTAGGTTTGCCAAATCCAGCGGTGTTGGAAGTTCCAGTGCAAAAGCCGGCTTCAGATGATGTTCCGGTGCTTCAAGAGCAAAAGTCGGCAACTCCTGCGACTGACGTACCTCCAGCTCAAGAGCAAAAGTAAAACGGGTTTCATGATGTAAACGTTGTATTGCCGAGGTGGTGGAATTGGTAGACACGCAACCTTGAGGTGGTTGTGCCCATAGGGTGTAGGGGTTCGAGTCCCCTTCTCGGTACCAATTATCAAGAATGCCCGCAGTAGCGGGCTTTCTTGTATGTGGAAGGTTGGATTGACCCGTCACGGGATCAACCGTATACTTCCGCTCCAGCTTTGTCGCGGGATGGAGCAGTCTGGTAGCTCGTCGGGCTCATAACCCGAAGGTCGTCGGTTCAAATCCGGCTCCCGCAACCAGTTTCAGCGGAGCCCCTTTTCAGGGGCTTTTTGTTAGCTGGACACTTTATAGCGTCGGTATTCAACGACGTTTCAGAGATGGGCGCTTCGCCCATTTTTTCATTTTGCACAGCATGCACAAACATGCACTAGGGGGTTCAGGTGTCGAGCAAGCTAGAACAGTTGCAGGACTTGTTGGCCCCGGTGGTCGTGGCCCTTGGCTATGAATGCTGGGGTATTGAATTTTCGGCTCAAGGCCGCCATTCAATGTTGCGTGTGTATATCGACAAGGAAGGCGGCGTACTGGTGGATGACTGCGCTATCGTGAGTCGTCAGATCAGCG
This sequence comes from Pseudomonas sp. FSL R10-2964, assembly GCF_009600035.1. Taxonomy (NCBI): domain Bacteria; kingdom Pseudomonadati; phylum Pseudomonadota; class Gammaproteobacteria; order Pseudomonadales; family Pseudomonadaceae; genus Pseudomonas; species Pseudomonas sp. FSL R10-2964. Next base: position 123,628 of record NZ_WIWH01000004.1, read on the forward strand.
GCGTTCTGGATGTCGAAGATCCTATCGCTGTTGAATACACCCTTGAAGTTTCTTCTCCTGGCATGGAACGCCCGCTGTTCACCCTTGAACAGTTTGCCCAATTTGTCGGTGAGCAAGTGAAGATCAAGCTGCGCTCGCCTTTTGAAGGGCGACGCAACTTTCAGGGCCTTCTGCGCGGCGTAGAAGAGCAGGACATCGTGGTGCAGGTTGAAGACCATGAGTTCCTGTTGCCGATCGATATGATCGACAAGGCCAACATTATTCCCAGTTTTGACTGAGACGCGGATCCCGCGGATCCAATGGCTTGCGAAAGGCGAGGCGTACGATGAGCAAAGAAGTACTGCTGGTTGTTGAGTCGGTGTCCAATGAAAAGGGCGTACCGGCAAACGTTATTTTTGAAGCGCTGGAGCTGGCTCTGGCCACCGCTACTAAAAAGCGTTTTGAAGACGAAGTCGAACTGCGTGTGGAAATCAATCGCCACACCGGTAACTATGAGACTTTCCGTCGCTGGACTGTGGTCGAAGACGAAGATCTGGATGATCCAGCATACGAGTTGGCTGTAGACCAGGCCCAGGCGAAACAGCCAGGCGCGAAAGCCGGCGATATTATCGAAGAGAAAATCGATTCTATCGAATTCGGTCGAATTGCTGCACAGACGGCCAAACAGGTCATCGTGCAAAAAGTTCGCGAAGCCGAGCGTGCTCAAGTAGTCGATGCCTATCGTGAGCGTCTGGGCGAAATCATTTCCGGCACCGTTAAAAAGGTGACCCGCGACAATGTGATCGTTGACCTGGGTAACAACGCTGAAGCGTTGCTGGCCCGTGAAGACATCATTTCGCGTGAGACTTTCCGTGTTGGCGTACGCCTTCGCGCATTGCTCAAGGAAATCCGCACTGAAAACCGCGGTCCTCAGCTGATCCTGTCGCGTACAGCGCCAGAGATGCTGATCGAGTTGTTCCGCATTGAAGTGCCAGAAATCTCCGAAGGCCTGATCGAAGTGATGGCGGCCTCCCGCGATCCTGGATCACGCGCTAAAATAGCCGTTCGCTCGAAAGACAAACGCATTGATCCGCAAGGTGCCTGCATTGGTATGCGCGGTTCGCGTGTCCAGGCAGTGTCCGGCGAATTGGGCGGAGAGCGAGTGGATATCGTCCTTTGGGATGACAACCCGGCGCAGTTCGTGATCAACGCAATGTCGCCAGCAGAAGTGGCGGCTATTATCGTCGACGAAGATGCCCATGCAATGGACATCGCCGTTGGCGCAGACAATCTGGCCCAGGCGATTGGTCGCGGCGGTCAGAACGTACGTCTGGCCAGCCAGTTGACCGGCTGGACCCTGAACGTGATGACCGAATCGGACATCCAGGCCAAGCAGCAAGCAGAAACCGGCGATATCCTGCGCAACTTCATCGAAGAGCTGGAAGTTGATGAAGACCTGGCGCAGGTACTGGTTGATGAAGGCTTTACTAGCCTGGAAGAGATTGCCTACGTACCGGTGGAGGAAATGCTCAACATCGATGGCTTTGACGAAGATACCGTCAACGAGCTTCGCGCTCGCGCCAAGGATCGACTGTTGACTAAAGCCATCGCTACTGAGGAAAAGCTGGCAGACGCCCATCCGGCCGAAGACCTGCTCTCGCTTGAGGGTATGGACAAGGATTTGGCGATGGAACTGGCGGTGCGCGGCGTAATTACCCGCGAAGACCTGGCCGAGCAGTCTATTGACGACCTGCTCGACATCGACGGCATTGACGATGATCGTGCCGGCAAGTTGATCATGGCCGCCCGAGCCCATTGGTTCGAGTAATTAGGCGCGGCCTGAGGAGAGAAATGCATGACGCAAGTCACGGTGAAACAACTGGCCGATGAGGTCAAAACACCGGTTGAGCGCCTGTTGCAGCAGATGCGTGAGGCAGGTCTGCCGCACAACGCCGCCGAGCAGAATGTAACCGATAGTGAGAAGCAGGCTCTGCTGACTCACCTTAAAAGCAGCCACAAGGCTAAAGTGGAAGAACCGCGCAAGATCACTTTGCAGCGTAAAACCACCAGTACCCTGCGTGTAGCTGGCAGCAAAAGCATCAGCGTTGAAGTACGCAAGAAGAAAGTCTTCGTACAGCAAAGCCCGGAAGAAATCGAAGCCGAGCGCAAACGTGAGATGGATGAACGTCGTGCAGTAGAAAATGCCGCACGTCAAAAGGCTGAAGAAGAGTCCAAGCGTCGCGCCGAAGAAGAAGCGCGCCGCCAGCCTGCATCTGCTCCTGTTGCAGCACCGGCTCCGGCCGCTGCAGCGCCTGCACCTGTGCAAGCCGCAGCGCCAGCACCGGCTCCAGCCGCTGATGCACGCAAGCGTGACGAACAGCGTCGCCCGGACAAACCACGCGCAGACGATAACAATCGTCGCGGCAGTGGTGACGGCGATCGCAAAAACGCTCCGCATCGTGCCTCGGTTAAAGAAAAAGCACCGACTCCACGTGTTGCTCCGCGCACTTCCGACGAAGAAAGCGACAGCTTCCGTCGCGGTGGTCGTGGCAAGGGCAAGCTGAAGAAGCGCAACGCTCACGGTTTCCAGAGCCCAACCGGCCCTGTAGTTCGTGACGTGCAGATTGGCGAGACCATCACTGTCGGCGATTTGGCCGCACAGATGTCGGTCAAGGCTGCCGAAGTCATCAAGTTCATGTTCAAGCTGGGTACTCCAGCAACCATCAACCAGGTACTGGATCAGGAAACTGCCCAACTGGTTGCTGAAGAACTGGGCCACAAAGTGACTCTGGTCAGCGACAACGCCCTGGAAGATTCCCTGGCCGAGTCCCTGAAGTTCGAAGGCGAGTCGTTCTCCCGTGCACCGGTTGTGACCGTAATGGGCCACGTTGACCACGGTAAAACGTCCCTGCTCGACTACATCCGTCGTGCCAAGGTAGCGGCTGGCGAAGCCGGTGGTATTACCCAGCACATCGGTGCGTACCACGTTGAAACCGAACGCGGCATGGTCACGTTCCTCGATACCCCGGGTCACGCTGCGTTTACCGCAATGCGTGCTCGTGGTGCCAAGGCGACTGACATCGTGATTCTGGTTGTGGCTGCAGACGACGGCGTAATGCCGCAGACCATCGAAGCCGTTCAGCATGCGAAAGCCGCTGGCGTGCCTCTGGTTGTTGCAGTGAACAAGATCGACAAGCCAGGTGCTGACCTCGATCGCATTCGTAGCGAACTGTCCGTTCACGGCGTGACGTCGGAAGAGTGGGGTGGTGACACTCCGTTTGTTTCGGTCTCGGCGAAAATGGGTACCGGCGTTGACGAATTGCTCGAAGCCGTACTGCTGCAAGCTGAAGTTCTGGAACTCAAGGCAACTCCATCGGCTCCTGGCCGTGGCGTAGTGGTTGAGTCCCGTCTGGACAAAGGCCGCGGTCCTGTTGCTACCGTTCTGGTTCAAGACGGTACCCTGCGCCAAGGCGACATGGTACTGGTCGGCTCCAACTACGGCCGCATCCGCGCCATGCTCGACGAGAACGGCAAGCCTATCAAGGAAGCCGGTCCATCCATCCCTGTCGAGATTCTCGGCCTGGACGGTACGCCAGATGCTGGCGACGAGATGAGCGTAATGACCGACGAGAAGAAGGCACGTGAAGTTGCCCTGTTCCGTCAAGGCAAGTTCCGCGAAGTGAAACTGGCGCGTGCTCACGCAGGCAAGCTGGAAAACATCTTCGAGAACATGGGCCAGGAAGAGAAGAAGACGCTTAACATCGTCCTCAAATCTGACGTCCGTGGTTCGTTGGAAGCTCTGCAGGGCGCTCTGAGCGGCCTGGGTAACGACGAAGTGCAAGTGCGCGTAGTGGGCGGCGGTGTCGGTGGTATCACCGAGAGCGACGCTAACCTGGCACTGGCCTCCAACGCTGTACTGTTTGGCTTCAACGTGCGTGCCGATGCCGGCGCTCGCAAGATTGTCGAGCAGGAAGGCCTGGACATGCGTTACTACAACGTCATCTACGACATCATCGAAGACGTCAAGAAAGCCCTTACCGGCATGCTTGGCAGCGACGTTCGGGAGAACATCCTGGGTATCGCTGAAGTCCGTGACGTGTTCCGTTCGCCTAAGTTCGGCGCGGTTGCAGGTTGCATGGTGCTGGAAGGTGTTGTTCACCGTAACCGTCCAATCCGCGTACTGCGTGAAGACATCGTTATCTACGAAGGCGAGCTGGAATCCCTGCGTCGCTTCAAAGATGACATGTCCGAAGTGCGTGCCGGCATGGAATGCGGTATCGGCGTCAAGAGCTACAACGACGTTAAAGTCGGTGACAAGATCGAAGTGTTCGAGAAGGTCCAGGTTGCTCGCAGCCTCTAACTCGCGAGCCTCAAGAGCGAGGACGAGCCCGCGCATGCAAATGCGCAGCGCTCGGCCTGGACTCTAAACGCAACGCCCGGTCCGGCTTCTGTCGTGCCGGGCGTTTGCCGCTTTCAGACCGCATGGGTTTCCCATGGGTGAGTAACAGGTAACAAGACATGGCAAAAGAATATAGCCGTACCCAACGTATTGGCGATCAGATGCAGCGCGAGCTGGCACAGCTGATCCGTCGTGAAGTCAAAGACCCGCGCGTGGGCCTGGTCACCATTACTGCTGTTGAAGTCAGCCGTGACGTCGGTCACGCCAAGATCTTCATCACCGTGATGGGTCAGGACAGCGCTGAAGATATCGCCCAGAGCATCAAGGTGCTGAACTCGGCAGCGGGTTTCCTGCGCATGCAACTGGCGCGTGAAATGAAGCTGCGCAGCGTTCCGCAGTTGCACTTCCACTACGATGAAAGCGTGGTGCGTGGTGCTCATCTGTCCGCCTTGATCGAGCGTGCAGTGGCTGAAGACAATCAGCACCCTGAAACCACTGCTCCCGAAGACACCAAGGAGTAACCGGTGGCTCAGGTCAAGCGTATCCGTCGTAACGTCAGCGGCATCATCCTGCTGGACAAGCCACTTGGGTTTACTTCCAATGCGGCCCTGCAGAAAGTTCGCTGGCTGCTCAATGCCGAGAAGGCAGGGCACACCGGTAGCCTCGATCCATTGGCCAGCGGTGTATTGCCGCTGTGCTTTGGCGAAGCCACCAAGTTTTCGCAATACCTGCTCGATTCCGACAAGGGTTATGAAACCCTGATGCAATTGGGCAAGACCACGACCACGGCAGACGCTGAAGGCGAGGTTTTGCAGACTCGCCCGGTGACCGTTGGTCGCGCCGATATTGAAGCTGTTTTACCCAATTTTCGTGGGCAAATCAGCCAGATACCGCCGATGTACTCTGCGCTCAAGCGTGACGGACAGCCGCTTTACAAGCTGGCCCGTGCAGGCGAAGTGGTGGAGCGTGAACCGCGTTCTGTTACTATTACCCGCCTCGAATTACTGGCCAGCGAAGGCGACACTGCGCGCCTGGCCGTCGACTGCACCAAAGGCACCTATATCCGTACCCTTGTGGAAGATATCGGTGAGCAATTGGGGTGCGGGGCATACGTTGCAGAACTGCGTCGTACCCACGCCGGACCTTTCAGCCTGGCCCAGACGGTTACCCTGGAAGAGCTGGAGGCGGTGCATGCCGAAGGCGGCAATGAAGCGGTTGATCGCTTCCTGATGCCATCGGACAGCGGTTTGCTCGACTGGCCATTGCTGCACTTCTCGGAAGCCAGCTCGTTTTATTGGCTCAATGGCCAACCGGTGCGTGCTCCGGATGCTCCGAAGTTCGGTATGGTGCGGGTACAGGATCACAACGGTCGCTTTATCGGTATCGGTGAAGTGAGCGAAGACGGGCGTATTGCGCCGCGTCGACTGATTCGGTCGGAATGACCGGAACCAGGCTGCATCGGGTGTAGTATTACCGGCGCAGACTGGAATGAGGGTGGCTGTTATTAGGCACGGTCACATCTCACATTTAAATACGAGGATTTGTCCTCGGCCTATTGGATCTGTCTTGTTCGCAAGCAGGCCCTAATTGAAAGGAAAGCCAAATGGCACTTACAGTTGAACACAAAGCAGAAATCGTAAAAGACTACCAGCAAGCTCCAGGTGATACAGGTTCTCCAGAAGTGCAGGTTGCACTGCTGACCTTTAACATCAACACGCTGCAAGGTCACTTCAAAGCTAACAGCAAAGATCACCACTCCCGTCGTGGTCTGATCCGCATGGTAAACCAGCGTCGCAAGCTGCTGGACTACCTGAAAGGCAAGAACGTTGAGCGTTACAAAGCGCTGATCGCTCGCCTGGGTCTGCGTCGCTAATAGCGATGTTGCTAGAGGCTGGTTGTCTGTCGTGTGTCTGCGGGTTTCCCGCAGTCTCATGGCAGGCTTCCAGCCTCAAGTTTTATCTGGACTACCCGGATTCTTACGAAAGCTTGCCTATAGGGCTGTTTTCGTAAGCATCTTGAGTCGGGCCAACACCCGATGTTGCATATGACTTTCGCAAGAAACCCGTTCCCCAAGAGCCACAAAGAAGGTAGGACACCGTGAACCCGGTTATCAAAAAATTTCAGTTCGGTCAGTCGACCGTTACTCTCGAGACTGGCCGTATCGCCCGTCAGGCTTCCGGCGCAGTATTGGTCACCGTTGACGACGACGTCAGCGTGTTGGTGACTGTGGTCGGTTCCAAGCAAGCGGATCCAGGCAAGGGTTTCTTCCCTCTGTCGGTTCACTACCAGGAAAAAACCTACGCCGCGGGTAAAATCCCAGGCGGTTTCTTCAAGCGTGAAGGTCGCCCTTCCGAGAAAGAAACCCTGACGTCGCGTCTGATCGACCGTCCGATCCGTCCGCTGTTCCCAGAAGGTTTCATGAACGAAGTGCAGGTTGTCTGCACCGTTCTGTCCACCAGCAAGAAAACCGATCCGGACGTCGCTGCGATGATCGGTACTTCGGCTGCCCTGGCCATTTCCGGCATCCCTTTTGATGGTCCGATCGGCGCTGCCCGCGTTGCTTACCACGAAAGCACCGGTTACCTGCTGAACCCGACTTACGAGCAACTGGCCGCTTCGAGCCTGGACATGGTTGTTGCCGGTACTTCGGAAGCCGTATTGATGGTTGAATCGGAAGCCAAAGAGCTGACCGAAGACCAGATGCTGGGCGCCGTATTGTTCGCCCACGACGAATTCCAGGTGGTTATCCAGGCTGTCAAAGAGCTGGCTGCCGAAGCTGCCAAGCCAACTTGGGACTGGGCTGCTGCCCCGGAAGCGACCGCACTGCTGGGCGCTATTCGTGCCGAGTTCGGCGAAGCGATCTCCCAGGCTTACACCATCACCGTCAAGGCAGACCGTTACGCGCGTCTGGGCGAGTTGAAGGATCAGGTTGTTGCCAAGCTGTCCGGTGAAGAAGGCCAGCCTTCTGCCAGCGAAGTTAAAGCTGCATTCGGTGAAATCGAATACCGCACCGTTCGCGAAAACATCGTTAACGGCAAGCCGCGTATCGATGGTCGTGACACCAAGACTGTTCGCCCTCTGAACATCGAAGTTGGCGTTCTGCCGAAGACCCACGGTTCGGCCCTGTTCACCCGTGGTGAAACTCAGGCGCTGGTTGTTGCAACTCTGGGTACTGCCCGTGACGCGCAACTGCTGGACACCCTGGAAGGCGAGAAAAAAGACCCGTTCATGCTGCACTACAACTTCCCTCCGTTCTCGGTAGGTGAGTGTGGTCGCATGGGTGGCGCTGGTCGTCGCGAAATCGGTCACGGCCGTCTGGCCCGTCGTTCGGTTCAAGCCATGCTGCCTGCTGCCGACGTGTTCCCGTACACCATCCGTGTTGTATCGGAAATCACTGAATCCAACGGTTCCAGCTCGATGGCATCGGTTTGCGGTGCTTCCCTGGCACTGATGGATGCCGGTGTGCCGATGAAGGCGCCGGTTGCCGGTATCGCCATGGGTCTGGTTAAAGAAGGCGAGAAGTTCGCTGTTCTGACCGACATCCTGGGTGACGAAGACCACCTGGGCGACATGGACTTCAAGGTAGCCGGTACCGCCAAGGGTGTTACCGCGCTGCAGATGGACATCAAGATCAAGGGCATCACCGAAGAAATCATGGAGATCGCTCTGGGCCAGGCCCTGGACGCTCGCCTGAACATCTTGGGCCAGATGAACCAGATCATTGCCGTATCGCGCAACGAGCTGTCGGCCAACGCTCCGACCATGATCGCGATGAAAATCGACACCGACAAAATCCGTGACGTTATCGGTAAAGGCGGCGCGACGATCCGTGCAATCTGTGAAGAAACCAAGGCTTCGATCGATATCGAAGACGACGGTTCGATCAAGATCTTCGGCGAGTCCAAGGAAGCAGCAGAAGCCGCGCGTCAGCGCGTTCTGGGCATCACCGCTGAAGCCGAGATCGGCAAGATCTACGTGGGCAAGGTTGAGCGTATCGTCGACTTCGGCGCATTCGTAAACATCCTGCCGGGCAAAGACGGCCTGGTTCACATCTCCATGCTGAGCGATGCTCGCGTTGAGAAAGTGACTGACATTCTGAAAGAAGGTCAGGAAGTGGAAGTACTGGTACTGGACGTGGACAACCGCGGCCGTATCAAGCTGTCCATCAAGGACGTCGCTGCTGCCAAGGCTTCGGAAGCTTAATCGCTCTCGACACCTGCTTTGAAAAAGGACCCTTCGGGGTCCTTTTTTTATGCCTGGAGCAAAGTCAGCACCATAGGGCCATAGGCCACGAGTCGAAAGCCGCAACTTGCATGCAGAATTAACCGGCGCCATGCATTTTGCACGACGGGGCAATTTTGGCTATTTTGTAAGTTGTTGATTTATATAGGTTTATTTGTTTTTAAAAGTTGGCACGCGGCCTGCAATAGTACTGATAACCCTGCTGCTGCAAGACGGCGCAGATTCTAAAGAAGACAGGAGTTACTCGTATGAAGAAGTTCGCTATCGCTGCCGCAACTGCCACCGCTCTGACCCTGACTATGGCCAATGCTGCATTTGCTGCCCAGGCGACCACCCAGGCACCCATGGTGGTGGCTGCAGGCGAAGTAACCAAAGCCAAGGAAGCTACTTCTGATACCTGGATCACTACCAAAGTAAAAGCTGACCTGGTCACTGAAAAAGGCATTCCGGGCACGGACATCAAGGTAGAAACCAACAAAGGCGTTGTTTCCCTGTCCTCGATGGTACCGGTGACTGAAGCGCAAAAAGAGATTGCTGTTGCGATCACCAAAAAGATCAAAGGCGTTAAAGCTGTATCGGCTGATGGCCTGAAAGCGGAATAAAGCACCCTTTCTCGTAGAACCGGGGGAACAAGGTTCTGGCAGGTGATTGAAGCAGTACGCCTGCAGGCATTGTTTAAAAGGTTCATGCGACGGCCACACGGATGTGGCCATTACAGCCCCCGGCGCTTGCGTCGGGGGCTGTTCTATTTGGGATTGGGTCTATTTGGGATTGGGGCTACGAAAATCCGCGTAGCAGCTGCCGAACGCAGCCTCGTGCCTTCGGCAGCTGCAACAAATCAGCGACGTTGTGCATTATTCGCTATCCAGATGCAGTGGCGAGATTACCCGGCCGTCGCTCTCGGCTTGGCCCAGGGTGGCATCGATAAAGTACACGCGGTCATCCGCCAGCCCGCCCTTGTCCACCAGGTAGTCCTTGATGCTGCTTGCACGGTCTTGCCCCAGCTGACGCAACAACACTTCGCTTTTGCTCCAGAAGTCGATCAGTGCCGCGGTCATTTTGGCCGCGCGCTCGTCACGGCTCAGGTCTTTCCATTCAGCAGGCGGTTGCTGCTTGAGACGCGTGCGGTAGATACCTTCAAGTAACGGGCCTTTCTCATCGTCCGGCACGGTGAGCAAGCCGGCGCTGGCCGGTACTTTGTCGCCACGACGCTGGAGGATCTTGTAGTAGGTGTACTGGAACTCGCGCTCAAGACGTTCCTTGGCGATCAGAGGGCCATCGCTGCTCTGTGCGGCCGTACCTTCGATCTCCAGGCGTAAAGCCGGGCGTTCTTTCAGGGCCTGGGCCAGTGTGGTCAGGGCTTTTTGTGCCTCAGGGCTCAGCTCGCTTGATCCTGGGGCGAATGACACGGTGCCCAGGTCCTCGGCTCCACCACCGCTGATCAGCCCGCCAATGAACTTGAAGGGCGCCTGGGCGGCACGCAGCACCAGGTTGCGTACCGTTTGCCAGATAATCGGCATCACGCTGAACTGCGGGTTGTTGAGGTCGCCACTGATGGGCAGTTCAATGGATATCTTGCCGTCCGTGTCCTTGAGCAAGGCAATCGCCAGTTTGATCGGCAGATCCACGGCGTCCGGGCTGTCGACCTTTTCCCCCAGCTGCAATTGTTCGACCACGAGTTTGTTCTCGGCTTTGAGCTGGCCGTTGGTGATCAGGTAATGCAGGTCGAGGTTGAGACGACCCTTGCGGATGCGGTAACCGGCAAACTTCCCGGAGTAGGGGGTCAAGGTGGTTAGTTCGACACGCTTGAAGCTGGTGGCGATATCCAGGCTGGCCATCGGGTCAAACGGGTTGACGCTGCCCTTGATGGTCACCGGCGCATAACGGTCGACCTTGCCTGCAATATTGACCGGGGCAGGTTTGGGGTTACGGCTGTCGATGGTGCCAATCAGGCCATTGAGTTGTTGAACCGCGGTCTGGAAGTTGGGTGTCAGGCTGAAGTCGGCGAAATTGGCCGAACCATCGTTGATCGCAATTGCGCCGATGTGAATGCCCAGCGGTTTTTCCTTGCTGGCCGTGCCTTTGGCCGACGTACTGCCTGCAGGTTGCGGGATCAGCAGGTCATCGATATTGGTGGTGCGGTCATCGTTGATCATGAAGCGCACATAGGGCTTTTCGAAATTGACCCGTGCAAGCGAGAGGCTATCGCCGTGCTGGTACTTCAGATCCTCCAGCACCAGTTTTTGCCACTTCAGGAAGTCGCGGTTTTTCAGGGTGTCCAATGTGTGCAGTTGATCGATCTGGGCGCGGCCGGCCACGGTAAAGGCCAGGGGGGCGGTGCTTTTCAGATCAACCGCCAGGTCGCTACCAAGCATGCCGCTACGCAGCTCAAGGCGGATAAACGGGTCGATATAGGCCTGGGCGATACGCAAGTCGATATCTTTGGTGTTGACCTTGAGTCTGGCGCTTACCGGGCTCAGGCTGACGTCGCCGCTGGCGGTGAGTTTGCCTTGCTTGCCCACGCCGGTGTCGAGGTTGAGGGTGAAAGGAGAACGGTTCAGGCTGTCGAAGTTTTTCAGGTTCAGGTTCAGCGGGCCGACCTCCAGCTCCACCGGGGTTTTGGGCTCCTTGTCGGCAAGGTGGATGCGATAGTCACGCAGGTCGACATCCTTGAGCAGCACGGCCCAGGGTTTGCTCGGCGCCACCGGGGCTGCTTTCGGTGCTTCGACGGTCACCACTTCTTCGGTTTTGGTCGATGGTTTGTCGGGCTGGCTGGCAAACAGCTTTTGCCAGTCAAGCTGGCCGTCTTTTTCGCGGGCGGCCCAGGTTTCGAGGTTCTGGCTGTTGATCTTGCCGACCACCACTTCCTGTTTGGCCAGGTCGACGCTGGTGTCGCTGACATCCAGGCGCTCCAGACGCACCAGCGGGCGGCCATCGGGGGCATTGATCTTGAGCGGTGCGATGCTGGCCGTGGCATTGCTCAGGAGCATTTCGGTTTCTTTGGACAGGTTCAGGGTGTAGTCGGTGCTGAAATTCAGTACGCCATCTTCCAGGGCCAGCGGTAATGCATCGCGCACATAGGGCCACCAGACTTTCATCTTGCCGTCGGTGACTTTCAGTTTGCCGGTCGAGGTGATGGGTACCAGGCTCAGGGTGCCGGTCCAGTCGATCCGCCCGCCTGCAGGGCCTGCGGCCACCAGGGTCATATCGGCGTTGTCATCGGGCAGGGTGCTGAGGTTTTTCAGCTCCAGGTCCATCGAGTCATAGAGGAATTCGATGGGCTCGCTGGGACGCATATCGGTGAAGTGCAGGTAGCCACCCGCCAGCTTGATGTTGTCGATACGCAGCGGGAACGGTTTGCTCTCGGGATCGGCCGGGGTGGGCTCGCTCTCGGGCAGCTTGAACAGTTGTGTCAGGTTGAGCGTACCGTCCTTGTTGAACAGCAGCTCGGTTTTCGGTTTATCCAGCTGCACGTCGGCCAGGTGCAGGGCTTTTGTCCACAGGCTGTCGGCTTGCAGATTGGTGTACAGCCGCTCGAAGCCGACCTGTTCCTTGCCCGGTTCGCCGACTCTGAACCCCCACAGGGTCAGCTCAAGGCTGAAGGGGTTGAACTCCAGCCGGTCGAGTCTGGCGGGCACCGTGGCGTAGTTGGCCAGTTGCTGGTTGATGATGCGCAGGCCGATGCCCGGCAAGATCAGGAACCCAAGCACGCTGTAAAGTGCGATGGCAATCAGCACGGCGCCAAGGGCGCGGATCAATCCTTTGAGCATGTGGGGCGTCGTCTATAGCAGTCGGAAGTGCCTTGGAGTATGGCACGCGTTTCTGGTTCCGAGACGAACGCCGTATTGGGAGAATGGATTAAAACTGAAGGATCAGGGTTTTCAGCGGTGGCTGCTGATCCAGGGACGGGAAATCGCTGGCCGGACTCATGACCTGCCAGTCGCGAACCGGGCGGCCAGCTTTCTCGGCGCAACGCAAAACCTGCTCGCGCCAGTCGTCCATGCTGACCTTTGCCAGATTGTTGCAGCAGATCAATACGCCGTCTGGTGCGGTGGTCAGTACGGCCGGCTTGAGCAGGCTTTGGTAGTCGCGCAGCAGATCGACCGTGCCGAAGGCACTCTTGGCCCAGGCAGGCGGGTCGAGCAGCACGAGGTCGTATTCACGCTGATCCATGCGCGGGTAGGCAGGCAGCTTGTGACGACGCTGAATGATTGGCAGACCGGCCAATTGGCGGATGGCCGCGAAATAGTCGGACTGTACGAATTTCATTTTTGGCAGTTCAGGGTTCAGCAGGCCGTTTTCGCGACCAACCGCCAGATTGCCTTCGGCGAAATCGAGGTTGCAGACTTCGCTGGCTCCACCTGCAGCGGCACTCAGGCCAACACCACAGGTGTAGGAGAACAGGTTGAGCACGCTTTTGCCGGCACTGTGCTGCTTGACCCAGCCACGGGCGTTGCGCAGGTCGAGAAACAACAGCGGGTCTTGCCCGGCATGGCGGCCGCGCACCCGGTACTTGAGGCCCCATTCGTGGCCGACGGTGTCTTCAAGGGCGGCGTCTTCGGCGCGGTACACGGTGTCTTCGCGGTCGATACGCGAGTTGCCCTGGGAGCGGTCGTTGTAGACCAGCAGCAGGTCGAGGCCCAGGTGGCGATTGATGGCTTCGTGCAGTTGCAGCAAATCATCGCGCTCAAGACGTTGATGAAAGCTTTGTACCAGCAGTTGCGGGCCGTAGCGGTCGATGGTCAGGCCGCCGGCGCCTTCCTGGCTGCCGTGGAACAGGCGATAGCAGTCGGTGCCCTGGGCGTGCAGTTCGGCCAACAGGTCGTGACGATTATCGAGGGCGGCGCGCAGCGCCTGATTCAAGGAAGACATGCATTGCGCCTTGGGGGACAGATAAGGCGCGGCAGTTTAGCAGAATAGGGCTGGTGATTATTGCTGCGTTGCTCTTGTAGCCGCTGTGGGAGCGAGCAGGCTCGCTCCCACAGGATGGCTTGACCGGCAACAGAGTATCTACACGTTTTGCATTACTCCCGCTCGATCGCCAGCGCTACGCCCTGACCACCGCCGATGCACAAGGTGGCCAGGCCTTTTTTGGCGTCGCGCTTGAGCATTTCGTGAAGCAGGGTCACCAGGATCCGGCAACCTGACGCACCAATTGGGTGGCCAATGGCAATTGCGCCGCCATTGACGTTGACCTTGCTCGCGTCCCATTGCAGTTCCTGGCCCACGGCCAGCGCTTGTGCGGCGAAGGCTTCGTTGGCTTCGATCAGGTCCAGTTGCTGCAAAGTCCAGCCGGCTTTGCTCAGGCAACGCTGGGTGGCACTGACCGGGCCGATGCCCATGATGGCCGGGTCGACGCCGGCATTGGCGTAGGCTGCGATTTTGGCCAGCACCGGCAAGCCCAGGGCCTTGGCCTTGGCGGCGCTCATGAGCATGACCGCGGCTGCGCCGTCATTGAGTGAGGAGGCGTTACCTGCGGTGACGGAACCGTCTTTTTTGAATGCGGGACGCAGTTTTGCCAACGATTCGGCGGTGGTGCCAGCGCGCGGTTGCTCGTCGGTAGTGAATGCGATCGGATCGCCTTTGCGCTGCGGGATCAGGACGGGGGTGATTTCATCGACAAAGCGCCCGGCTTCAATCGCCGCAGTGGCTTTTTGCTGTGAGGCGGCGGCGAAGGCGTCTTGCGCTTCACGGCTGATGTCGTATTTAGCCACAAGGTTTTCGGCGGTAATGCCCATGTGGTAGTCGTTGAACGCATCCCACAGGCCATCGCTGATCATGGTGTCGACGATCTGACTGTGGCCCATGCGCAGACCGGTGCGGGCACCGGGCATGATGTAGTTGGACAGGCTCATGTTTTCCTGGCCGCCGGCGATGATCACCTCGGCATCGCCGCATCGAATGGCCTGGGCCCCCAGGTGCAGGGCCTTGAGGCCCGACCCGCAAACCTTGTTCAGGGTCAGTGCCGGTACCGCAAACGGCAGGCCGGCCTTGATTGCCGCCTGGCGGGCAGGGTTTTGCCCGGCACCGGCGGTCAGTACCTGACCCATGATCACTTCGTCGACCTGGGCGCCATCCAGGCCGGTTTGTGCGAGTAATTGGCGAATGACGGCGGCACCCAGTTCCACGGCAGGTACATGGGCCAGCGAACCTTGAAAGCTGCCAACGGCGGTGCGGGTAGCCGCAACGATTACGACGTCTTGCATTGCTTGAGTCCTCTTTATTCTTGGAGTGTTGTGTCCGGATTCAGGCGGGCATGGTGGCATAAATCGGTGTTGAGTTCATCGCGGGCAGGCCCGCTCCCACAAGAGCACCACAGATCCTGTGGGTGCGGGCCTGCCCGCGATGGCAACGTAGCGGTTTTCAGCCAAGCCCCATGCGCCGTCGCGCCCGTTGTACCGAACCGTTGCGTACGGCCCAGCGCAGGATTGGCGCGGTGCTGTTGACCCCGGCCCGCACCCCTTTGCGAACCATCGGGCCTTGATGCAGCTCCAATTGATCGCTGGCCCAGTCGGGCAGTAAATCGATCCCGGCCTGCATCATCAATGCACCAAATGGTTTCGCCAGCAGGCTGGGGGCAGGGGCGTTGAGCAGCAGGCGAATGACTTCACGGCTGCGCTCATCGCAAAGCAATTGCGGGCGAACGCTGTCGAGGTAATCGGCTACTTGCTGACGTGAGCGCGGTACGTGGGTGGCGCCCAGGCGTTCAGCGATCATGGCGATTTCGTCGTAGTAGCGGTCCTGATCTTCAGCGGATAAATGCGGGTTGCGATAGCGCAGGTGGGCGGCGAGAAAATTGCTGACTTCGGCCACATGCACCCAGGTCAGCAGCTCGGGATCGCTGGCGGCATAGGGGCGGCCATCGAGGCCGGTACCGCTGACTTGCAGGTGGATGGTGCGCACCTTGTCGATCAGCCAGTTGGCATCGCCGGTGGCGCCGAAGGTGGTACCTGAAATGAACTGCCCGGTGCGGCGTAGCCGACCCAGCATGTCTTCGCGGAAACTGGAGTGGTCCCACACCCCGGCCAGGGCCAGTGGGTGCAAGGCTTGCAGCATCAAGGCGCTGATGCCGCCAATCAGCATGCTGGTGAAGTCACCGTGGACCTGCCAACTGATGGAGTCCGGGCCGAACAGGCCGGGGTCGCCCTTGGGGTTTTCGAGGTCGAGCTTGCCGAGGGAAAGCCCGGTCAGGCTCATGATCTGGCGCTCGATGGGGCGGCGGATAAATTCCATTATGCCTTTCTCGATGGTGCCAGCCAGTCGATGAAAACTGGCTGGCTATCAATCACCCGCGGTGACGGCCGCGGAAGTAGTTGATCAGGCCCTGGGTCGACGCATCGTCGGCAGGCTCTTCCTGGATACCGGTCAGGCGGTTGTATACGCCCTTGCCCAGCTCCTTGCCCAGTTCAACACCCCATTGGTCGAAGGCGTTGATGCCCCAGATCACGCTTTGCACAAACACTTTGTGTTCGTACAGCGCCACCAGTGCACCCAGACGGCGCGGGCTGATGCGTTCCACCACCAGGGTATTGCTCGGGCGGTTGCCCGGGATCACCTTGTGCGGCGCCAGTTTTTTAACTTCTTCTTCGCTCATGCCCTTGTCGCGCAGTTCAGCTTCGGCTTCTGCGCGGGTTTTACCCAGCATCAGCGCCTGGCTTTGCGACAGGCAGTTGGCATACAGCCATTGATGGTGGTCGGACACCGGGTTGAAGCTGACAATCGGCACGATAAAGTCGGCCGGGATCAGTTGGGTGCCTTGGTGCAGCAATTGGTGGTACGCATGCTGACCGTTGCAGCCCACTCCACCCCAGATCACCGGGCCAGTATCGGTTGACACCGGAGTGCCGTCCTGGCGCACGCTCTTGCCGTTGGATTCCATGTCCAGCTGTTGCAAGTGTTTGGTGATGTTACGCAGGTAGTGGTCGTACGGCAGGATCGCGTGGCTTTGCGCGCCCCAGAAGTTGCCATACCACACACCCAGTGCGGCCATCAGTACCGGCATGTTCTGCTCGAACGGAGCAGTCTGGAAGTGCTGGTCCATGCTGTAGGCACCGGACAGCAGCTCTTTGAAGTTGGACATGCCGATGGCCAGGGCAATTGGCAGACCGATGGCCGACCACAGCGAGTAACGCCCGCCGACCCAGTCCCACATCGGGAAGATGTTTTCTTCTCGAATACCGAATGCCACGGCTGCCGCGTTGTTGCTCGATACGGCGATAAAGTGGCGATGCAGCTCAGCTTCCGAACCGCCCTGGGCGAGGTACCAGGCTCGTGCCGCCTGGGCGTTTTTCAGGGTTTCGAGGGTATTGAATGATTTGGACGAAACGATAAATAGGGTGGTTTCAGCGCGCAGTTTTGCGGTCAGTTCATGGAACTCACTGCCGTCGATGTTCGCCAGGTAATGGCAGCGCACACCTTTTTGCGCGTAGGACAGCAACGCTTCAGAAACCAGCTCAGGGCCGAGGAACGAGCCGCCGATGCCGATATTGACGATGTCGGTGATTGGCTTCTCGGTGTAACCGCGCCACAGACCGTCGTGAATCCGGCCGACCAGCTCGGTCATCTGGTTCAGGACTTTATGCACCTCGGGCATGATGTTCACGCCGTTGACCGACAGTTTGTCGGCAACCGGGCGACGCAGCGCGGTGTGCAAGGCCGGGCGACCTTCAGAGGCGTTGACGATTTCACCGCTGAACAACGACTTGATTGCGCCTTTGAGGTCGACCTCATTGGCGAGGTTGACCAGCAGATCGCGGGTCTCGTTGGTGATCAGGTTTTTCGAGTAGTCCAGAAACAGCCCGCAGCTGCTCAGGGTGAATTCTTCAAAACGTTTCGGGTTGCTGTTAAACGCGTCACGCATGCTGAAGTTTTGCATGCTGGCACGGTGAAGTTTCAACGCTTGCCAAGCGGGCAGAGCGGTAACGTCGTGAGGGGTGCGGTAGTACGCCATCGCTGCGGATATCCTTTTTGCTTGAACTGCCTTTGGACACTGAAAACACCTGCGCCTGGTTTTTCTTGTTCAGGCGTTCGGTCGGTCTGATTCTGCACGTTAACTGGAAGCAGGGCGATTACAGTAACCTTCGCGCCTGCTTCTGTCTTGGCTTTGTCTGACACCGAGAAGTAACTTTTGTCACAGTTACGTCACAGCAGGTGAAACGTTTCAGTGTTTCTTTATGGAGTGCGGGTCATTCCGCGGTTCCGCACAGGCGACTCTGTCAGAGCGCGCTGTCGAGATTAAGATGTACGTTGTCGATCAAACGGGTGGCACCCAGGAAGGCCGCAACCAGAATTACCAGGTCGCGATCAGTCGCCTGCGCCGGTAGCAAGGTCTGTGCGTGGCGCACTTCCAGGTAGTCCGGACGAAAACCAATGGCTTCGATTTGCGCCAGATGCTGGCGCACCAGGGCCGGGTAGTCGCGCTCACCGGCTTCGATGGCGCGCGCCATTTCACTCAGGTGAAGGTACAGGGCTGGCGCCAGGGCTCGCTGCTCTTCGCTCAGGTAACCATTGCGCGAGGACAGGGCCAGGCCGTCTTCGGCGCGCACGGTGGGTTCGCTGATGATCTGGATCGGGAAGTTCAGATCGTTGACCATTGCGCGAATGACTGCCAGCTGTTGGTAGTCTTTTTGCCCAAAGATCGCCAGGTCGGGCTGAACCATGTTGAACAGCTTGCTGACCACGGTGGTCACACCATCGAAATGCCCCGGGCGACGGCTGCCGCACAGTTCATTGCTTAATTTGGCAGCAGTAACACGGGTCAGGCCGTCCATGCCGTTGGGGTACATTTCTTCAACGGTCGGGGCAAACAGCAAGTCACAGCCTGCCTGCAGAAGCCTTTCCTGGTCGGCTGCCAGGGTGCGCGGATAGGTATCCAGATCTTCGTTGGCGCCAAACTGCAGCGGGTTGACGAAAATGCTCGCCACCACGAAATCGGCCTGTTGTGCGGCGGTGGTTACCAGTGCGCCATGGCCACTGTGCAGATTGCCCATGGTCGGGACCAGTGCTATCTGTTTGCCTTCACGGCGTGCGCGGGCGATGACGGCGCGCAGTTCGCGAACGGTTTTAACTGTGTTCATGCAGAGAATCCGTGTTCGGTAGCAGGAAAGCTGACGGCTTTGACTTCAGTGACGTAGGCGCGCAGGGCGGACTGGATATCGGGCTGGCCGCTCATGAAGTTTTTCACGAACTTGGGCACGCGGCCGGTCAGTGAAAGGCCCAGCATGTCGTGCAGCACCAGGACCTGGCCGTCGGTGTCACTGCCGGCGCCGATGCCGATGACCGGGATCTTGACCGCGTGGGTGATCTCTTTTGCCAGTTCGCTGGGTACACATTCGAGCAGCAGCATGGCCGCTCCTGCCTGTTCCAGGGCAATGGCATCGGCACGCATCTGGCGCGCCTGGTTTTCGTTGCGGCCTTGTACCTTGTAACCCCCCAGCACGTTCACGGTCTGCGGGGTCAGGCCCATATGCGCGCACACGGGGATGCCGCGTTCAGTCATGGCCCGGATCGACTCGGCCAGCCACACGGCGCCTTCGACCTTGACCATATGCGCGCCGGCCTTCATCAGCACCGCGCTGTTGTTGAGGCTTTGTTCCAGGGTGGCGTTGGCCATAAAGGCCATGTCCGCCAGGATCAGAGCGTCCTGGTTACCGCGTTTGACGCAGGCCACGTGGTAGGCCATGTCAGCTGTCGTCACAGGCAATGTACTGTCATGCCCTTGTAGAACCATGCCCAGGGAGTCGCCTACCAATAGCACTTCAACACCGGCCTGATTGCAGGCGTGGGCGAAGGTGGCGTCATAGCACGTCAGCATGGTGATTTTTTCACCTTTTTGCTTAAGGCCTTGCAGGGTGGTAAGGGTAATAGCTGGCATGAAAAGGATCCTCGTCAGGCAGTGTGGTAACCACTGCGAGTAACGCGTGTGATTCATCGTTATGAACAGGCACACCTTTATAGAGGGCGCTTATAAAGCCTGCTTTTCACATTGCACCATCCTGTGGATGGCTGCGGGATGCCTATAGTCGTGACGAGGGCACTGGAAGTCAATTCCGGGTGTTACCGCAATGGTGTTACCCGGGTATTGATTCGATTCAGCTTAAGAGGGGATTCGCTCAAGCCCGATAAATGGGCAGTCATCGAGCAATTGCGCGAGCGTGCGGCCATCGGAGAGTTTCAGCGATGCTGGCGCCAGTTCGGCCAGCGGATACAGCACAAAAGGCCGGGCGTGCATGTGGTAGTGCGGAACTTTAAGGCGGGGCTCGTCGATCAGGCGATCGCCGAATAGCAAGATGTCCAGGTCCAGAGTCCGCGGGCCCCAACGCTCTTGACGCTCGCGTCCCTGGTCCAGTTCGATGGCCTGCAGGGCATCGAGCAGGTCCAGCGGCGCCAGCGAGCTGTCGATGGCCGCTACGGCATTGGTGTAGCGCGGCTGGCCAGGCAACAGCGAATCGCTTTGATAAAATGCTGAAACCCCGATGAGTCGGGAGTCCGGCAATTGCGCCAGGGCCTGGACAGCACTGCGCAATTGATCCGCCGGGTCAGCCAGATTGCTGCCCATTCCAATGTAGACGCGTTCCATCGCTTACTCGTCCGCTGCGGCGCTGCGTTTACGCTTGGCACCGCTGGTACGGCGACGTTTGCGCGGTGCAGGACCGGTACCGTCATCCTTGGCGTTGCTCAGATCGCGGATCATCTCGCGGCGGCCGCTGTCATTGGCGTCCTGATAGTCGGTCCACCATTCGCCCAGGCCATTGGTCTGCTCGCCGGCGCTTTCACGCAAGAGCAAGAAGTCATACCCGGCACGGAAACGCGGGTTGTCGAGCAACATGTCGGCGCGTTTGCCGCTGCGACGCGGCAGGCGCTCCTGCATGTCCCAGATCTCGCGAATCGGCATGGTGAAGCGCTTGGGAATAGCAATACGCTGGCATTGCTCGGCGATTAGTTCATGGGCGGCTTCCTGCATGGCAGGAATGGGCGGCATGCCTTGATCTTGCAGGCGCAATACGCGTGCAGGCAACGCGGGCCACAACAGGGCGGCAAACAGGAAGGCCGGGGTCACCGGTTTGCCCTGTTTGATGCGCAGATCAGTGTTGCGCAAGGCTTCGCTGATCAGGGTGTGGGTGTAGGTCGGGTTGTGCTCCAGTGCTTCGGCGCTGGCCGGGAACAGAGGGTCGAACAACTCGAGGTCAACCAGCATCTCGAAGGTGTCGGAAGCGTTACCGGAGAGGAACAGCTTGAGCACTTCTTCGAACAGGCGCGCCGAAGGGATTTCCCGCAGCATCGGCGCCAGTTCGCGGATTGGTTCGGCGGTGTGCTTTTCGATACCAAAGTTGAGCTTGGCGGCAAAGCGCACGGCGCGCAGCATGCGAACCGGGTCTTCCTGGTAGCGCTGTTGCGGGTCGCCGATCAGGCGTAGCAAACGGTTGCGGATATCGTGTACGCCATTGGCGTAATCGAGGATGCGCTCGCTGACCGGGTCGTAGTACAGGGCGTTGATCGTGAAGTCACGACGCTGGGCGTCTTCTTCAAGGGTGCCGTAGACGTTGTCGCGCAAGATGCGCCCGCTTTCGTTACGCGAGGACTGGTTGCTGTCTTCCTCTTCGTCGTTTTGCGGGTGATTGGCACGGAAGGTCGCGACTTCAATGATTTCGCGGCCAAAGTGGATATGCACCAACTTGAAACGACGACCGATGATTCGCGCATTGCGAAATTCGGCGCGCACTTGCTCGGGCGTGGCGCTGGTGGCGACGTCAAAGTCTTTTGGCGTGATATTGAGCAGCATGTCGCGTACGCAACCGCCAACCAGATAGGCCTGGTAACCGGCGTTCTGCAGGCGTTCGACGATATTGACCGCGTAGCGGCTGAACTGGGCACGTTGCAGCGAGTGTTGGCTGCTGTTGAGCACTTCAGGGGTGCTGCGCAGTTGTTGCGTACGACGCTTGGGAGAACGGAATGACTGGAACAGCTTCTTCAGCATGGGATGCACTGTTTGAAGGAATGTTCGGCCAAAACGAAGAATGACCGCATGATGGGCGGGGATTCTAGCATTTAGTCAGGGGATGGTGTAGGACGCTTAGCCGCTCTTGCGAGCGAAGCTGCAAGCCGTAAGCATAAATAGCTGTAAGAGGCGCGGTTTAGACGGTTGCGAGGGGATTTGTTAAATCGCAGAAACCACAAGGGGAGCCGAAGCTCCCCCAGAATTAGTTGCGTGCTCTATTTTTATTATTGATTGCGGGCTTTTTGTTTTTGTTAATCGCCCTGGTTACAAAGGTCTTGCCTGTGCAACCCTCCCAATCGGGAGATAAGAGCAAACGGATTGCTTTGGTCGCTGCGTTGATGTGATCAATGATCCAACCAGTTCAGGCTCTGCTTTAAGTGCAGTTTTTGTTGTTCTCTGCCTGGTCGCGGGGCAAGCCCCATTTACAACACCTCTCCAAAACAATCAGTTAGCTGCGCCTCCGCCGTGTTGTTCTTGTTATGCGTGAGCCGATACGTCTTATTTTTATTGTGTGCTGCTGTGATTCTTATTGTTCTTGTACGAATACATATAGCAGGGTGCGTGCCAACTTTTGTGCGGCCCAGCAAAATAAGGGATTTTCAGGGTTTTGGCCTTTTTCCGGGCAAAAAAAAGCCGGGTCATCGTTACCGTAAGACCCGGCTTTTGTTACGTGATTTAACAGAGGTAACAGTTGGTTACCTCTGGCGCTGTTACCTAGCCCTCGCTTGGCACGCCGGTTTTGCGTCGCGGGATTCCCAGACGCTGACGTCGCTCCCACAAGCATTTGCGGCTGACCCCCAGTTTTCGAGCCAGTTCGGTCTCGGTCATATGGTCCTGATGCTCAAGGACGAAGTGCTGGAAGTAGTCTTCCAGTGACAGGTCCTCGGTGGGATCAAGGCTGGTGTTACCGTTACTGATGCTCTGCTGCGGGGCCAGGCCGATGAAGTCATCGTCTTGCAGGTCGCTCAGTTCAATATCGATACCCAGCAGTTCAGCCGAGATTTCCGGGCTTTCACAGAGGATCACCGCGCGCTCCACAGCGTTTTCCAGCTCGCGCACGTTACCCGGCCATGAGTAATGGCTGATCGCCCGTTCGGCATCAGGGGCGAATTTGAGGTCGGTGCGACCCACGCGAGCACTTTGGCGGGCGAGGAAGGCGTTGGCGATTTCGTTGACGTCAGCGCCACGTTCACGCAGCGCAGGCAGCTTGAGCGCGATAACGTGCAGGCGGTAGTACAGGTCTTCGCGGAACTGGCCTACCTTGGCCAGGCTTTTCAGGTCGCGGTGGGTCGCGGCAATCAGGCGAACATCGACCTTTTGCGACTGTACCGAGCCAACCCGGCGAATCTCGCCTTCCTGCAGCACGCGCAGCAGTCGGGCTTGGGCCTCAAGCGGCAATTCGCCGATTTCATCGAGGAACAGCGTGCCGCCATCGGCCGCTTCAACCAGACCGGCACGGCCAGCGCTGGCGCCGGTAAACGCGCCTTTTTCGTGGCCGAACAGTTCGGACTCGATCAGGGATTCCGGGATGGCCGCGCAGTTGACCGAGATCATCGGTGCTTTGGCGCGGCGCGACAGGTTGTGCAGGGCGCGGGCTACCAGCTCTTTACCTGTGCCGGATTCACCCTGGATCAGCACATTGGAGTCAGTGGGCGCTACTTTGCGAATCTTGCTGTACATGTCCAGCATTGGCGGGCACGAACCGATGATGCCGATTTCACCGTTGCTGTTATCCACCGTGTTTTTGTCAGCGGTGCCTGCTTTGGCAGGGCGTTCGGCCGGCGCGCTCTGGGTGTTTTGCCGGTCACGCAGAATGCGCGCCACCGCTTGCAGCATTTCGTCGTGATCAAAAGGTTTGGCGATGTAGTCCACCGCGCCCATTTTCATCGAGTCCACGGCCGAGCGCAGGCTGGCATAGCTGGTCATGATCAGCACCGGCTTGCCCTGGCCAAGCTTGATCAGCTCGGTCCCCGGAGCGCCGGGCAGGCGCAGGTCGCTGACAATCAAGTCAAACGACGGGATGCTGAACTGCTCCTGCGCCTCTTGCACCGAGCCAGCCTCGCTGACCTGGTATTGATTGCGCTCCAGTAAGCGGCGTAGGGCGGAGCGGATGATGGTTTCATCTTCGACGATCAAAATATGCGGCATTGATTCGGTTCTCTCGACGGTCTCAGTTCACAGCGGACGTCGCTTCGACATGACGCGGTAGTGTCACCCGGATACGGGTTCCGCGTTGGCTGTGAATGTCAGCCGGGCTGTCGATGGTGATTTGTCCATAATGCTCTTCAACGATGGAATAGACCAGTGCAAGGCCCAGACCTGTACCTTCGCCAGGGTCCTTGGTGGTGAAAAACGGTTCGAACAACCGGTCCATGATGTTCTGCGGAATGCCAGTGCCTTCATCTTCCACGATAAGGTCGACGGTGTGCTCGCTGGCCTCGCTCTTGACCCGTACGGCACTGCCGGCAGGCGTCGCGTCGCGGGCGTTGGAGAGCAGGTTGATCAATACCTGGGCGAGCCGCTGCGGGTCGCCGTCGACCCAGTGGTCCGGGTCGCACAGGTTGTAGAATTGCACTTCGAAATTGCGTCGGTTCAGGGCCAGCAGGCCAATGGCATCCTGGGCTACTTCGGCCAGACAGACGGGCTCGTCATTGTGTTGATGGCTGCGGGCATGGGCGAAGCTCATCAGAGACTGGACGATGCGTGAGATGCGTTTGGTCTGTTCAAGTATCTGGCTGCTGATTTCGGTCAATTCGCCATCGTCTTCGCGTTCCTCGCGCAGATTCTGCGCCAGGCAGGCAATGCCGGTGACCGGGTTGCCGATTTCGTGAGCCACCCCTGCCGCCAGCCGCCCGATGCTGGCCAGGCGCTCGGAGTGCACCAGCTTGTCTTCGAGCATCTGGGTTTCCGTCAGGTCCTCGACCAGCAGCACCAGGCCGCTGTTACCCGGTGCCAGCGGCTCGTCAATGGCGGCTTTGTGCAGGTTGAGCCAGCGGGTCTGGCCATCAAGGGCCAGGTGCTGCTTGTGCAAGTGTTCGTCCGGCAGGTCGATAAAACCTTGCAGCAACTCGCGCCATGGATCGCCCAGGGTACCCAGGCGCGAACCCACCACGCGCTGGGCCGGGATGCCGGTCAACTCTTCCATGGCCTTGTTCCACATCAGGATCTCTTGATCCTTGGCCAGTGAACACACGCCCATCGGCAACTCTTGCAGGGTCTGGCGGTGATAACGGCGCAAGGCGTCGAGCTCGGCTGCCAGCCCGGTAAGGCGTGAGTGGTAGTCCTCAAGCCGGCTTTCGATAAAGTGAATGTCCTCGGTAACGTAGTTTTCGCCGCCGGACTTGTAGGGCAAAAAGGTTTCGACCATATCTTGTGCGACGCTGGGGCCCATCAGGCCGGAAAGGTTGGCTTCGATCCTGTCGCGCAGGCGTCGCAAGGCATAGGGGCGACGTTCATCGAAAGGCAGGAAAAGGTCACGCAGCGCCTGTTCGACTTCTTTTTGCGCCGCTTTGGCGCCCAGAGGTTTGGCCAGCTGAGTAGCGAACTCCTGCGGGGAGGCCGCGTGCAGCTCGCGACGTTGCGGGCGGCGTACGTTATCCACAGCACAGGCTTCGGCGGCACTGGCTTCTTCAGGGCTGGCGTTGGTGAACAGGGAAATCAGGGTGAACATCAGCACGTTGGCCGCCAGCGAGGCGATGGCTGCCATGTGCCAGCTGGTATCGTCCAGCACATAGATCATGTTCAACCACGGGATATAGAAGCCCTGGAAGTTGCCGATCAGCGGGAACAGCATGCTCGCCATCCACACCAGTATCCCGGCCAGCAGACCGGCAATAAAGCCACGTCGGTTGGCCGTCGGCCAGTACAGTACCGAGAGCACGCCCGGCAAAAACTGCAACGTGGCGACAAAGGCCACGATGCCGAGGTTGGCCAGATCCTGCTCGGCGCCCAGCAGCAGGTAGAAGCCGTAGCCGGCCATGATAATGGCAACGATCAGGGCGCGGCGGGTCCACTTCAGCCAGCGGTAGATATTACCTTCGGCGGGCGGTTGATAAAGCGGCAGCACCAGGTGGTTGAGGGCCATGCCCGAAAGCGCCAGGGTGGTGGCGATAATCAGCCCGCTGGAGGCCGAAAGCCCGCCCACATAAGCCAGCAGCGCCAGGGGTTTGCTGTTGGCGGCAATACCGATACCGAGTGTGAAGTATTCCGGATTGGTGGTGGCGCCCAGCTTGAGGCCGGCCCACAGGATCAGCGGCACGGCCAGGCTCATCAGCAACAGGAACAGCGGCAGGCCCCAGCTGGCGCTGACCAGCCCGCGCGGGTTGAGGTTCTCGGTGAAGGTCATGTGATACATGTGCGGCATCACAATGGCCGAGGCGAAAAATACCAGCAGCAGGGTGCGCCATGGCCCTTCTTGAAGCGGTGTGTGCAGTGCGGCGAGGGCGGTCTGGTTCTGCAGCAGCCAGACTTCCAGCTGTTGCGGGCCATCGAACACGCCATAAAGCGCGTAAAGGCCCACACCGCCAATGGCGATCAGCTTGATCACCGACTCAAAGGCAATGGCGAATACCAGGCCTTCGTGTTTCTCACGGGTGGCGATATGCCGAGAGCCGAAGAAGATCGTAAACAGGGTGATCAGTGCGCAGAAGCTCAGGGCTACGCGGTGTTGCACCGGCTCGCGGGTGAGGATGCTGATGGAGTCGGCCACGGCCTGGATTTGCAGGGCCAATAGCGGTAACACGCCTATCAGCATGAAAATCGTGGTCAGGGCTCCGGCCCAGGTGCTGCGGAAGCGAAAGGCGAACAGGTCGGCCAGCGATGAGAGCTGGTAGGTGCGGGTGATTTTTAGAATGGGGTAAAGCAACACAGGCGCCAGCAGAAAAGCCCCGGAAACCCCAAGGTAGCTGGACAAAAAGCCGTAGCCATATTCGTAAGCCAGCCCCACTGTGCCGTAGAACGCCCAGGCACTGGCGTAAACGCCCAAAGACAGGGTGTAGGTCAGCGGGTGACGAATGATTGCGCGCGGGATCATGCCGCGTTCACTGATCCAGGCCACGCCAAACAGCACCAGCAGGTAGGCGGCGCTGATCAGGATCATCTGGGTCAGGCTAAAGCTCATCGGCATCTTTTTGGCTCTGCAGAATAAAGGTCACAACGATCAGAATCAGCCAGAGCAGATAGGGCCGGTACCAGGCGCCTGTCGCATCGATCCACCAATCCATGATGGCGGGAGAAAACAGGTAGATCCCGACAACCAGCAACAGGACCAATCGATAGATATACATCCCGCCCTCACTTTTACAGGCCGCATGCCCAAAAACGTGCGGCGATGGTAACGGATGGCTGGCAACCTGCAAGGGCTGTCAGCGTAATTGCGCCTCGGCGAGGGTCAGTGTGCGTGGGATATTGGCGGCGTTCCAGTGGGCAATGCCCCAATCCAGCACCTCACGCGGGGTAGCGTCGTTCAGGTGTTGCTCTGTTTTCTGACCCAGAGCACGCAAGGCCCGCAGCAGCAGCGGGGTGGCCTGCTCCGGGGTCAGGGGCGGTGAGCGGTAGGATTTGCCGAGTTTGTGGCCATCAGGCTGCACGATCAGTGGCACATGCAGATAGCGCGGTTGTGATAAGCCCAGCAACTCTTGCAGGTAAAGTTGGCGCGGGGTGGAGTCGAGCAGGTCGGCGCCACGCACGATATCGGTCACACCCTGGGCGGCATCATCGAGCACCACCGCTAATTGGTAGGCATAGAGTCCGTCGCGGCGACGAATCACGAAATCACCGACATCGCGCCCCAGGTGCTGGCGGAACTCGCCCTGAACCCGGTCGGTGAAGGCATATTCCAGCTCAGGGACGCGAATGCGGATGGCTGCGTTATCCATTGAGTGCCCGGCATTGCGGCAAAAGCCGGGGTAAATGCCGTTGTAACCTTCCAGCTGTTTGCGTGAACAGGTGCAGGCGTAGGCCAGGCCCATGCTGAACAGCCGGTTTAGCACGTGCGCATAGGCTTCGTTGCGCTCGCTTTGACGGACCAGTTCGCCGTCCCATTCAAAACCGTAGCGCTCAAGGGCATCGAGAATCGCGGCCTGGGCGCCGGGCATTTCCCGCGGCGGATCGAGATCTTCCATGCGCAGCAACCAGCGGCCACCTACGGAGCGGGCATCGAGGTATGACGCAAGGGCGGCGACCAACGAACCAAAATGCAGATGGCCACTGGGCGTTGGGGCGAAGCGCCCGATATAGGAGGGTGCAGTCATGGACGTGGGCCGATTTCTTGTGGGAGCGGGTTTGCTCGCGATGGGGCAACCCGGTTTTGAACCTTTGGCGCGGTGATGCTATCGCGAGCAAGCCCGCTCCCACGCAGGGCACTGAAATTTCACAAACAAAAATGGGGCGTTCGCACGCCCCATCTGGTCAAGTTGGCGATTACTTGCCGACTTGTTTTTCCTTGATTTCAGCCAAGGTCTTGCAGTCTACGCACATGTCGGCAGTAGGGCGGGCCTCGAGTCGACGGATACCGATTTCGACGCCGCAGGATTCGCACCAGCCATATTCTTCGTCTTCAATCAGTTGCAGCGTCTTGTCGATTTTCTTGATCAGCTTGCGCTCGCGATCGCGGGCGCGCAGTTCCAGGCTGAATTCTTCTTCCTGGCTCGCGCGGTCGGATGGGTCAGGAAAGTTTGCCGCTTCGTCTTTCATATGATCAACGGTGCGGTCGACTTCCTGCATCAAGTCCTGTTTCCACTTTTGCAGAATCTTGGTGAAGTGTTTACGCATGGGCTCGCCCATGTACTCTTCACCCTTCTTTTCAACGTAGGGTTCGAAGCCGCTAAGTTGAGTATTCTGTTGCTTTGCTTGTGTGGGCATGAAATGGACCGCCTCTCATTCTTCTAATCCATTGCGCAGGATTGCAACATCACCGACACCTGCCGGCCCTGCGGCTGCAAGCGGGCGAACTTACCAGATCAAATCGGGCTGCGCTACTCCCGCATGTCCAGCCCGTTCTCAGGGTATGTGTGCAGAGCCTGTGGTGCTTGAGATTAGTGGCTAATTAATAATTTTAGTCGAGCTATGACTAAAGGCCGGGTTGTTTGGTTCTATCGGCAAGTGGGCTAAGACCGTAATTAGCTCTCTCTTATAGCACTGCTTGGGTAGAATCGGCTTTTTGCTTACCCAGGAAGGCAGGCTCATGGCTCAGTCATACAGTGCGCGCAGCCGCGCAATCGAACCGTTCCACGTGATGGCGTTGTTGGCGCGGGCCAATGAGTTGCAGGCTGCCGGGCACGATGTGATTCACCTGGAAATCGGCGAGCCGGACTTCACCACGGCCGAGCCGATCATTGCTGCCGGCCAGGCTGCCCTGGCCGCCGGCAAAACCCGTTATACCGCCGCCCGTGGCCTGCCGGAACTGCGTGAAGCGATCAGCGGGTTTTACCGGCAGCGCTATGGCTTGAATATCGACCCCGGGCGAATTCTTATAACGCCCGGTGGTTCTGGTGCCCTGTTACTGGCTTCCAGCCTGCTGGTTGATCCGGGTAAACATTGGTTGCTAGCAGACCCAGGCTACCCATGTAACCGACATTTCCTGCGTTTGGTAGAGGGGGCGGCCCAACTGGTGCCTGTAGGTCCCGATGTGCGCTATCAACTCACAGCCGAACTGGTCGAACGCCACTGGAACCAGGACAGCGTAGGCGCGCTGGTGGCGTCCCCGGCCAATCCGACCGGCACACTGTTGAGTCGTGACGAACTGGCAGCCCTGTCTGCAGCGGTCAAGGCCCGCAATGGGCATCTGGTGGTGGATGAGATCTATCACGGCCTGACCTATGGCTGTGATGCGGCGAGCGTGCTGGAAGTTGATGACAGCGCGTTTGTGCTTAATAGTTTTTCCAAGTATTTCGGCATGACCGGCTGGCGCCTGGGCTGGCTGGTGGCGCCGCCTGAGGCAGTGGCCGACCTGGAGAAACTCGCACAGAATCTCTATATCAGCGCGCCAAGCATGGCCCAGTACGCAGCATTGGCCTGCTTCGAACCGCAGACCCTGGCGATTCTGGAAGAGCGTCGGGCCGAGTTTGGCCGTCGTCGCGATTTCCTGTTGCCGGCCTTGCGCGAGCTGGGCTTTGGCATTGCGGTTGAGCCTGAAGGTGCGTTTTACCTGTATGCCGACATCAGCGCGTTTGGCGGTGATGCCTTCGCGTTTTGTCAGCATTTTCTGGAAACCCAGCACATCGCCTTTACCCCAGGCCTGGATTTCGGCCGTTACAAATCCGGGCATCATGTACGCTTTGCCTATACCCAAAATTTGCCACGCCTGCAGGAAGCTGTTGAGCGGATTGCCCGTGGCCTCAAGAGCTGGAAGGGCTGATGCGTTTTTCACCTGAACTGGAAGAAGGGCGCCTGATCAAGCGCTATAAGCGCTTTTTGGCGGATATCGAAACCAGCGCTGGCGAGTTGATGACCATCCACTGCCCGAACACCGGTTCCATGCTCAATTGCATGGTCGAGGGTGGTCAGGTGTGGTTCAGTCGTTCCAACGACCCCAAACGCAAGTTGCCGGGTACCTGGGAAATCAGCCAAACCCCGCAAGGACGGCTGGCGTGCGTGAACACCGGGCGCGCCAATCACTTGATCGAAGAGGCGCTGCTGGCCGGGGTGATTACCGAGCTGGAGGGTTTTACCGCGCTCAAGCGCGAGGTCCCTTACGGGCAGGAAAAAAGTCGCATCGATTTTCGCCTTGAGTACCCGCAGGGCTTTGCCTATGTCGAGGTCAAGAGTGTCACCCTGGGGTTTGACGGTTCCCGTGTCGCGGCATTTCCGGATGCCGTGACCCAGCGTGGCGCCAAGCATCTGCGCGAGCTGGCGACCCTGGCGAAGGAGGGCGTGCGTGCGGTGCAGCTGTATTGCGTCAACCTGACGGGGATCGATGCGGTGCGTCCGGCTGAAGAAATCGACCCGGGTTATGCCGCTGCCCTGCGCGAGGCTGTGGCGGCCGGGGTGCAGGTGCTGGCATATGGGGTCAGCCTGACATCGGATGCTGTAGTGGTTGATCGCCGTCTAGGCGTCATCCTCTGAGGCTTGCGGTGTAATCCAGATCCCTTGGCTGTCTTCACGGCAGTCGAGGGCTGTCAGAAATTGTCCCGCGCAGGGCCCGGCCACGCATTCCCCGCTTTCGATCAGGAACAATGCTGCGTGGGTTGAACACTGGATCAGGCTGGCGCTGGGATCGAGAAACTGGTCGGGTTGCCATTCCAGTGCCACCCCGCGATGGGGACAGCGGTTTTTGTAGGCATACACCCGGCCCTCCCGGCGAGTGATCAGCAGCCGCACTTCATCCAGCTCAAAGCCACGGCTGGTACCTTCGCTCAGTGCGTGCGATGAGCATAAAAACTTCATGACAATCCTTAATAACAGCTAAACGGTTGAGTCGATGACGCGTTTCTGAGCGGGTTAACAGGTTGACGTGCAAATGCAAACAATTATCAAATGGCGGCTTGCTCTGCATGTGCTGTTTTCACAGCGTGAAAATTGTGAGCCCTCTTTATTCAAGGAAAGCCTCTGTATGCGCCTGAGTACCCGCCTGATTACGTTCTGTGCAGGCCTTATGATCAGTCATGTCAGCCTGGCTGGCGAGTTGCCACAACGTTGGGTCAGCGCCGGAGGAGCGCTTTCGGAGTGGGTCAGCGTATTGGGTGCGGAGTCTAAATTGGTTGGGGTCGATACCACCAGCCAGCATCCTGAATCACTCAAATCGCTGCCCAGTATCGGTTACCAGCGCCAACTCTCGGCAGAAGGTGTCCTGAGCCTGAAGCCGGATGTGCTGATCGGCACTGAAGAAATGGGCCCGGCCGCGGTGTTGTTGCAGATTCGCGGTGCCGGTGTGCCGGTGGAGATGTTTTCGGCCCAGGCAGACCTTGCCAGCCTTGAGGGCACCTTGCAGCATTTGGGGCGCCTGCTGGGGGATGAGGCGCAGGCAGCGCAAGTGTTCAAGGACTACCAGCAGCAACTGGAAGAGCATCAACAGCAGGTCAAGGCCGCACAAGCCAGTCATCAGGCGCCCGGGGTATTGCTGCTGTTGGGCCATGCCGGTGGTAAACCGATGATTGCTGGCAAAGATACGGCGGCGGACTGGCTGCTGACGCAAGCGGGGGGACATAACCTGGCGACCCACAGCGGTTACAAGCCGTTTTCGGTGGAAGCGCTGGCGGGGCTCAACCCTGAAGTGCTGGTATTTGCCGACCGCAGCCTGACCGGTGAGGCGGCGCGCAAAGCGCTTATGAAAGAAAACCCGGTATTGGCATCTATACGCGCCGCTAAAAATGGCCGTGTCTATGAGCTGGACCCGACGCTGCTGGTGGGTGGCCTGGGGCCGCGTCTGCCGGAACGCCTGAAGCAACTGACGGCTGAGTTCTATCCCGCGGTTCCGGTCAGCCAATGAGGACGTTGGTTAAACCCCGGGCCCTGTTTATAGGTTTGAGCGCGTTGTGCCTGTTGTCGATCTGGCTGTCGCTGGCACTGGGGCCGGTGAGCCTGCCGTTGTTTGACACCTTGCGCGCGGCACTGCGCCTGATCGGGGTGCCGATTGCGGGTGAAGGCCTGGAGCAGGCCGAATTGATCCTGGGGCAGATCCGCTTGCCGCGAACCTTGTTGGGGCTGGCGGTGGGTGGCGTGCTGGCGCTCTCAGGTGTAGCCATGCAGGGGTTGTTTCGCAACCCGCTGGCCGATCCGGGGTTGGTCGGCGTATCCAGCGGCGCCGCCCTCGGGGCGGCGATCGCGATTGTCGGCGGGGCTGCTTTTGGCGGGTTGCCGGAAGTGATGGGCCCGTACCTGCTGTCGCTGTGTGCGTTTATCGGTGGTTTGGGGGTGACGGCGCTGGTGTATCGGTTGGGCCGGCGCAACGGTCAGACCAATGTGGCGGTGATGTTGCTTGCGGGCATTGCCCTGACAGCCTT
This sequence comes from Pseudomonas sp. FSL R10-2964, assembly GCF_009600035.1. Taxonomy (NCBI): domain Bacteria; kingdom Pseudomonadati; phylum Pseudomonadota; class Gammaproteobacteria; order Pseudomonadales; family Pseudomonadaceae; genus Pseudomonas; species Pseudomonas sp. FSL R10-2964. The sequence goes on from NZ_WIWH01000004.1 coordinate 156,185, forward strand.
GGCTGGTTCTGCTGTGGGTTTGTTTACCTATCTCGCCGATGACGCGACCTTGCGCACCCTGACATTCTGGAACCTGGGCAGTCTCAATGGCGCCAGCTATGCACGGCTGTGGCCACTGTTGATTGTGACGGTGGGGGTCGCACTGTGGCTGCCCCGGCGGGCGAATGCGCTCAATGCACTGCTGTTGGGGGAATCCGAAGCCAATCACCTGGGCATCGACGTTGAAGGCCTGAAGCGCGAACTGGTGTTCTGCACGGCCCTGGGGGTGGGGGCCGCTGTGGCAGCGGCAGGCATGATTGGCTTTATCGGGCTGGTGGTGCCGCATCTGGTGCGACTGCTGGCGGGGCCTGATCACCGGGTGCTGTTGCCTGCTTCGGTACTGGCGGGGGCCACCTTGTTGCTGTTTGCCGACTTGATCGCTCGCCTGGCGCTGGCGCCAGCCGAACTGCCCATCGGGATTGTTACTGCGTTTCTCGGTGCACCTTTCTTCCTGTATTTGCTGATGCGAGGACGCCACTGATGCTGCGTACGGAAAACCTGCAGATCCGTCGCGATCAGAAAATCGTGCTGGCGGATGTCACCCTTGATGTACGCCCGGGGGAAGTACTGGGTGTGCTCGGCCCCAATGGCGCGGGTAAAAGTACCCTGCTGGCGGCCTTGTGCGGGGAGCTGGCGCCGAGTGGCGGGCAGGTCTGGCTGGATGAGCTGGCCTTGAGCCACTGGAAGGGCGCGCAGCGGGCACAACGCCTCGCTGTCCTGCCGCAAACCTCGACCCTGGATTTTGCCTTTCGCGTTGAAGAAGTGGTGGGCATGGGCCGACTGCCTCATCAGACGGGTCGCACTCGCGACGCCGAAATAATCCATGAGGCATTGCAGGCCGCCGATGTTGAGCATCTTGCGGGGCGCAGCTACCTGGCCTTATCGGGGGGCGAGCGTCAGCGTGTGCATCTGGCACGGGTACTGGCGCAATTATGGCCGGGGCAAAACGGGCAGACCCTGTTGCTTGATGAACCCACTTCAATGCTCGACCCCTTGCATCAGCACACCACGCTCAAGGCCATTCGGGCATTTGCTGATCGCGGCGCCGCGGTGTTGATCATCCTGCATGACCTTAACCTGGCGGCGCGTTACTGTGACCGCTTGCTCTTGCTGGAACAGGGGCGCCCACGGGCTCTGGATTGCCCGCAAGCGGTATTGCAGCCGGATGAGCTCAAGGCCGTGTTTGGGCTCGATGTTTTAGTGCAGCCGCACCCGGAGCTGGGTTGCCCGATGGTAATTGCTCGCTGAGCAGCCGCCCAGGCACTTTTCCACAGGCTGTACGGACCGGACACATGGTTGACGGGTGTGCGGGGACATGGTGGACACTTTTCGGCGAGCCAACTTCGCCGGAA